>DSCA01000096.1 GCA_011049295.1 Thermoplasmatales archaeon | reverse complement strand
GGGTCAGACGGCCGAAAAAACTGTCTTTTTCCGTAAAAATCTCCACTGGCTGCTCATGGCTGCGGCCGGCGGACAGTATGTCCGCTATGTAGGTTGCTGCGGCGCTCAGCCCGGATTCGTCCATGATGGCAATGGCGGAGGGTGTACTAAAGGTTTAACACATGCGGTATTCCACCACCACGCTGCCCCTGTCGTCCACCAGCCGCCGCCAGTGGCCCTTGCCGTACATTTTCAGACTCTGGCCGAAGGTGCCAATCTCATCCCATCCCTGCATGCCAAAACAATCCGTCGGGCTTATATAATGTTTTCGAAAAATTCCGGGTATGCTATCAGGATGCTGACAATCTCAGTCGTCCAGCCGCACCCTCTTCAGGGCGTAGCCCAGGGGGCAGTCCACCTCCCCCACCACGTCCAGGATGCGGTATTTCTTCTCCTCCACTCCCGGATGGCACAGGCCGTAGTTCTCGCAACCCACCCGGTCGCAGTCCACCTCGGCGTAGGTGACGCTGGTCCCGCTGGCGCTGTCCTTCCTGATGGTAGTCTCGATGGGCAGCTTTTCTATCTCCACCGCCACCACCCCGCCCTCGTACAGCTCGCAGGCGTGCTCCTTCTCCCGGACCGTGGTCACCCGGTAGCGGCGCCCCGTTCGGAGATTGGAGCAGACCATCTTCAGCTTGCAGTTGCGGCACTGCTGGGCCACCCCCATGTATATAAATTCCGTGCCCTCGCGGGCCATTTTTTTTCCGATAAGCGTTACAAAGGTCATGTTATCACCTAGGCGACCCCCGTCACCTTGACCAGATGCTCGGCCGCCTCCGGGGATATCCCGTCGGCTCCCAGCACCGTGTAGCGGCGGGGTCGTATCTTCTGCGCCATCAGCAGCGCCTTGATCACGTCCTCCCGGGCCACTCCCAGCTCGCGGGCGGTGGTGGGAGCCCCGATTTCCTTGAGCGCCCGCCGGATGCTCTGCCAGTCTCCTCCGTGCAGGTACATCATCATGATGGCCCCCACCCCACACTGCTCTCCGTGCATGGACTTGCCGGGAGAAATCCGGTCCAGGGCGTGGGAAAACATGTGCTCGGCCCCGCTGGCCGGCCGGGAGGAGTTGGCCACGCTCATGGCCACGCCGGAGACAATCATGGACTTCACCGCAATCCAGGAGGACTCCTCAATCCCCGGCTTGATGTACTCGGCGTTTTCCATCAGCAGGTCGGCGGCGGTCTTGGCCAGGGCCACCGCAAAGGTGCTGTAGTACTCCCGCTTCAGGCGCCAGGCCAGCTTCCAGTCCAGGATGGCGGTCAGATTGGAAATCACGTCGGCGCAGCCGGAGGCCAGCATCCGGTAGGGGGCCTTGGAAATCACGGCGGTATCCGCCAGCACGGCCACCGGAGAGCGGGCCTGCTTGGATGTGGAACCCCCCCGCTCCTTGATGGAGGCCCGGGGGGAGGCGATGCCGTCGTGGGAGGCGGCGGTGGGAACGCTGATGAAGGGAACCCCGTAGTTGAAGGAGGCCAGCTTGGCAACGTCGATGACGCTGCCCCCGCCCACGGCCACCAGGTATTCC
>DSCA01000152.1 GCA_011049295.1 Thermoplasmatales archaeon | reverse complement strand
TCTATGTGCTGGTCAAGCCCCCCTTTCTCACCGAGGCGGAGGCCATACAGGACGCCCTGCTCTCGGCGGAAAGGGTGGCGGACATCGCCCACACCGTGTCCTTCAACCCGGTGGCCATCCACGGCTACACCCTGGTGGACTACCTGTGGCACCGGGGCCTGTACCGGCCTCCCTGGCTGTGGAGCGTGGTGGAGGTTCTGCGCCGGGCCCCCCAGGTCTTCCCCGGCTCCGTCAAGTGCGACGTGGTGGCCGGGGGGCAGCGGCGGGGTGCCCACAACTGCGGCTCCTGCGACGCCCTGTTTCTGGACGCCATTGCCGCGGCCACCCTACAGGGAAAAACCGGGGTATGGGTCAGCCTGCATTGCGGCTGTCGGGAAGAATGGCTGGACGCGCTGGAGATGGAGGGTTTCCTGCAGGGCTAGAGGCCCCCTCGCAGCTTCCGCCGGTCTATCTTTACCCCGTTGGGAGTGACAATGAGCCAGTTTCTGCCCAGGCCGGCGATGTCCCCGTTGATGTCCCGCACCACCCTCTTGAGCTCGTTGGTGCTGCGCTCCAGCTCCATGTCATCGGAAGAAATCGGATTCAAATCCAGCAGGAGAATGTGCCCCCCGTACACGTACTCGGAGAAATTTTTCAGGTCCTCGTAGTTCTGCAGCTCGGCCACTTTCACCCGCATTCCCGCCTCGCCCTGCGCCATGCCGGGTGCCTCTTCGGCCAGGTCGATGTAGTCTCCATCCCTCCGTCTACTTTTGTCGAACAGTCCTCCTATGATTGCCATAGTATCACGTACATTAAGCACAGTATCTTTATAAAACTTTCTTGAAGCGGCTACTTGGAGAGTCCCAGCAGGACGATGACCGCCGTGCCGAACCAGGTGATGCACCCCACGTAGAGCCAGGCGTTGTACACCTCGGCTGCCGCTCCGGCCAGGAGAACAATCCACGGGGCCGCCAGTCCCAGGAATCCGTAGGCCCACCGCTTGATATTCATAGGGGGTGTATTCCACACGGGAATAAAAACGTTCGGATAGTAACAGTAATAAACGATTTGTGGCTACGCCAGCATGGCATCCATAGGCAAGCCCCGGGGCACCCGCGATTTCACCCCGGAGGAGATGGAGCGCCGCCGCCGGGTGGAGACGGCCCTGCGGGAGGTGTTCCGGCGCTACGGCTACCGGGAGGTGGCCACCCCCACCATGGAGCACCTGGAGCTGTTCACCCTGAAGTCGGGGGAGGCCATCGTGGAGGAGACCTATGCCTTCACCGACAAGTCGGGCCGGGAGCTGGCCCTGCGCCCGGAACTCACCGCCCCCGTGATGCGCTTCTACGTGGAGCAGATGCAGATGGAACCCAAGCCCCTCAAGCTGCTCTATTTCGGCAACTGCTTCCGCTACGACCGCCCCCAGGCCGGCCGCTACCGGGAGTTCTGGCAGATGGGCTGCGAGCTCATCGGCACCCGGACCCCGGAGGCCCTGGCCGAGCTGATAGCGCTGGCCTACCACGCCCTGCGGGGGGCGGGGCTGGAGGACATCCTCCTCCGGGTGGGAGACCTCGCCCCGCTCCGTGCCCTTCTGGAC
>DSCA01000190.1 GCA_011049295.1 Thermoplasmatales archaeon | reverse complement strand
GGCGGAGGCCTTCACGTCGCCGTTTTCCTTTTCGGCAAACCCGATGATGGGCACTCCGGGGTTGGCTTGGCGGGAATGGAGCATGATGCCGGCGATGATGCCCACCACCGTGTCCCGGATGTGGGCACCAGCGTTGAAGTACTGCAGGGCGCCGAACTCCTGAATGCCCTCGCTCTTTACAAATCGAATGCCGTGCACGATGCTCTTCCGATGGGACTGCAAAAGGCTCTGCGCCCTCCGCAGGTACTCGTCCCTGTCCCCCAGGCAGATGTGCAGCCCCACGTCGGCGTGCCCGTAGCGGGCCGTGGAGTTGAGCAGGGTGGCAAACTCCCGCGCGTCCCTCAGCGGGGTCCCTCTCTCCTCGGAGGCCAACTCGTATACCTCTCCCACCAGCCGAGCCGCACACCGGTGTCCGAAGCCCTTGGTTATGAGCAGCCGGCAGAGGCGGGACAAAATGGCGCTTTTTTCCCCGGCCGTCAAATCAATCCATCGCCTCCAGTCCTCCCCCTGTCTCACCTCTATCCCCAAATCCGATAGGAAGGAGATGCAGGCCCGCTCCCTTCCGGAGAGCTCGGGGAGAAGGGGGTCGTCGGCGTACTGGAGGAGTTTATAGGCCGGTTTGGTCTGCCGCCCGAAAAGCCGGATGTCCCGCTGAACGCTCACCTTTCCCAACTCGGCGCCGGCGCTGACCATTTGCCTATTCCATCCCTCAAACCGACAGGTGGCAGCGTCCTGCAGATCCCCGGATGCCCCCACTACGGCCAGCCCCACCAGGTCCCGGTTGCGGGTGTCCATGGCCGTGGCCACCGTGTAGGCCAGCCCTGCCCCCGATATCTCCTGTCCCCCATCCAGCCCGAACAGGTGCGGGTTGAGGTGCCACCCGTTGTTTTTGCTGCCCTGTCTCCCCGGTTCCGGCAGGTGATGGTCGGTCACCACGCACTCCAGGCCTGCCATCCGGGAAATCATGCCGCTCCCCAGGTCGGTGAACCACACGAACCGGCCGCTGTCTTTGAGTGACTGGATGGTCTCGGCGTCCAACTGTTTGACAAACTGGATGCTGTTTTCTATCCCCGCCCGGTCCAGGCAGCGCCGGGCAATGGCTCCGGCTGCAATTCCGTCCGCATCGATGTGGGTGACCACATGCACGTCGCTCTGGCTCAGCACTTCCCGTGCTACTCTCTCCCTGCATTTGTGTAGCGCCGTTGACATCCCATCCCTATAGCCATAACCGCCGTCGCTATATGAATCTTTGGTCGAACAGTTAATTTTAAAAGCAGACAATGTATTGAACAAACGTATGACTTCTCTGGCGAAAAGACGGCTGGGCCTTCTTGTGATGCTGGTTGTCGGACTTCTGCTCGTTACCTCGTCCTTCTCCGATTTCGGCTCTTTTTCCCACGGTGAGGGGGCTGTGGGTGCATCCGGCTCCGGAAGCGACAGCACCCCGCCGGTCACCACCATCGAATTTGGACATCCCTCACATTCCTCCGGCGGTCGCCTGTACATCAACACCAACACCACGGTATACATCAACGGCACCGACGCCAGCGGCATAAACTTCACCCGCTATGAGGTCTGGAGGGACAGCGACGGAGACG
>DSCA01000054.1 GCA_011049295.1 Thermoplasmatales archaeon | reverse complement strand
GTATATAAAACTATCTTCATTTGTTAGTATTTTGTTAGCAAGGTGGGGGATGAAGAAACAAAGAGAGGTGCGAGGTGTGGGCCGTAACCCTCCTTCTGTTTTAGGCGGCATTCACCTTGGCGTCCTACCTCCGAGCGGTCCCGAGCAACCGATCCCGGTATTTGGACTTGCTCCAGGAAGGGGCCGTTTCACCAAATCCCGATGCACCGTCATCCCCGCGGGAGTCACCCTGGCACCGGGCTGTGTCGTTTCTGCGCCCCAGGTGGGGCTCTCGCCCCAGCTTTTACGCACCTGGCTCGGGAGTGAGGGAGGAGTTTCCTCAGCACGAAGCCGTGAGCCGCTCACCCACTCCTCGCACCCGGTATTCTATGTCCTCCTGCTATAAAAAAGTGTAGGCACCTGCAACGTTTTTAAAATGGGAGGCGTTGCACGGTACATGGAGGAATTCAAACGGTCGGCCGCCCTTCATGCGGTGACCACCGTCCGGGACGGCATGCGGGTGGGGCTGGGCACCGGCTCCACCGTCAGATACGCCATAGAAAAAATCGGGGAGCTGGTGGCCGAGGGTCTGGACATCGTCGGCGTGGCCACCTCCCGGGACACGGAGCGACGGGCAGCCCGGGCCGGCATCCCTCTGGAGGAACTGGACGAGCGTCCCCTGGACCTAACCATCGACGGCGCCGATCAGGTGGACCCGGAGATGAATCTCATCAAGGGCGGAGGCGGGGCTCTGCTGCGGGAAAAAATGGTGGCCCGTGCCTCCCGCCGGGAAATCATCGTCGTGGACCACACCAAGATGGTGGAGGCGTTTACCTTCCCTCTGCCGGTGGAGGTGGTACCCTACGGATGGAAGAGCACCCGGGCCCATCTGTCTGCCCTGGGCTTCCGGCCAGAGCTGCGGCGGAGCGTGGTCACCGACAACGGCAACTACATCCTGGACTGCTCCTACCACCGGCTGGAAAATCCGGCGGAAACGGAGATAGAGCTCAACAGCATCCCCGGCGTGGTGGACAACGGCCTGTTCATCGACCTGGCCACCGAGGTGGTGGTGGGCACCCCATCAGGGGCGAAAACTATTAGAAGGCAGTGACCGTATTCACCACCATGACCATCATGCAGGAAGCCCAGAAGGGCGTCCTGACCGACGAGATAGCGGCCGTGGCCCACAGCGAGGGTCTGACGCCGGAAAAAGTGCGGCAGCGGGTGGCAACAGGCACCGTGGTTATTCCCCACAACCCCCTTCACCAGCCGGAGGCGCTGGGCATCGGGAAGGGGCTGCGGGTGAAAGTGAATGCCAACATTGGCACCTCCCGCGAGGTGTGCAACATCCAGGAGGAGGAAGAAAAAGCCCGGGCGGCGGTGGAGGCGGGGGCCCATGCCCTCATGGACCTGTCCACCGGGGGCGACCTGGATGCCATCCGGAAGAGGCTGCTGGAGATTACCCCGGTTCCCTTCGGCACCGTGCCCGTGTACCAGGCGGCGCTGGAGGCCATCAACAAGAGGGGGGCCATCGTGGACATGACCCCCGACGACATGCTCAACACCTTCGAGCGCCAGGCCAAGCAGGGCGTGGACTTCGCCGTGGCCCATGTGGGGGTCACCCGGG
>DSCA01000099.1 GCA_011049295.1 Thermoplasmatales archaeon | reverse complement strand
CCCTTGGACTGCAACCAGGAGGAGGCGTTCATCACCTTGACCATCTCCAGGTCGGTGGTCTGCATGACCTCCTCGGGGGTGGCCCGGCCGCCGTGCTCATTCAGCGCCAGCAGCACCTGCTTCTCCGTGTTGGACAGGGTTTCCTCGCCCATCTTTCACCTAATGAGCAGGGCCTATTAAAAGTTGGCTATCTTTCGGAACAGAGAGTCTCACTTGTGGGCCAGAACCGCCCTGTCGTGGTCCATGCGCACAAAGCCGAAACGCTCGAACTGTACCACATCCCCCGGATGGAGGCCGCCCACCGCAGACTCCGCGTAGCCGGGCACCACGGACAGGCTGTCCTGGTTGAACGTTTCACCGGTGAACAGCGGTCCGGGGACCAGGACCTCCAGCTCCACGTGCTCGTCGGTCGCCCATTGCAGTTTGGGGGTGTGGGGCAGCAGCTGGGAGCCGGCGTACACTCCGGTAACCTCCCGCCCCCTCTTCGTCACCTCCACGTTGTACAGGTCCTTGAGGCGGAAAACCTGGCCGGGGCGCAGCATTTCTGCGTCCTGTTGCGGGATGTAAAACAGGCCCCGGGTGTGCAGGGTGCGGGAGCCCAGGTCTCGGGAGGGATGATGGGCCAGCTCCACCTTTTTTTCCGGAGCGCCGGCCACCGCCAGCTTGACCGGCCGGGGAACAAAGAAATAGCGTCTGGTAACGGGGTCCAGCAGCTTGCGGTTGATGGCCTCCACCTGGTCAAAGGTCACCACGGATTCCGTCTTGGAGATTCCCTGGGAGAGCACGAACTGGCGGATGGCCTCCGGGAGGATGCCCCGCCGGGCCAGGCCCCGCAGGGTAGGCAGCCGGGGGTCGTCCCAGCCCTGCACCTTTTTTTCCTCTATCAGGGGCTTGATTTTTCTCTTGGAGACTGGCATACCCTCGATGGACAGCCGGGCAAACTCCATCAGGTGGGGCTTCCGCAGCCCCAGGCGTTCCAGCACATAGAAGTAGACCTCGTCCCGCAGTTCGTATTCCTTGGTCCGGAAGGGATGGGTGACCCCGGAGAGGGAGTCCTCCACCGCCCCGGTGAAGTCATAGGTGGGCCACACCCGGTAGCAGGTACCATGCACGGGATGGGGATGGTCGATAATCCGAAACAGGGTGGGGTCGCGCATGGCCGTGTTGTCCGAGCCCGGGTCCGCCCGGAGACGGAGGACGGCGCTGCCCTCATCCATGGTAAAAAAATCCTTCCATCTGTCCGAGGTCATGCTGTCCCGGCAGGCACAGGGTCGGCGCAGGCGCCGATTTTCCTTCATGCTCTCGCTGCTGCAGGTGCACACGTAGGCGTCGCCGCTCTCAATCAGCCGCTCCGCCAGTTGGTAGTGTTTTTCCAGGTTGTCCGAGGTTCTGTATTCGTGGTCCCATTCCACTCCCAGCCACCGCAAATCTTCCCGCTGGGCCTCATAAAACTCGGCCTTCTCCGCCGCCGGATTGGTGTCGTCGAAGCGCAGGATAAAGCGTCCCTCGTATCTGCGGGCGTACTCTGAGTCCACCACGGCCGCCTTGGCGTGTCCGATGTGCAGGTAGCCGTTGGGCTCCGGGGGAAACCGGGTGACCACGGCACCCATCTGGGCGTGGGGGAGGGG
>DSCA01000011.1 GCA_011049295.1 Thermoplasmatales archaeon | reverse complement strand
ATAGGGGGGAAAAATATTTGAAAGGACCACCCAGGATTCAGGTATCGGCCCCACGGGCCCGGCAACACTTAAAAAAAAGGCGCCATACACATGCCGAGGGACAGCGTGGACCGCAGCGATCATCTCACGGGGGGCTTGGCCGGACCAGGACCGCTTCGACCGCTCCCGGCGCCTGGCCCGCCTGGACTTCCTAGTGGAGGACCTGTACCACTGGCGGGAAAAAAGATACTCTGTAGTTCACCACCAGGTGACCAGGAAACTGGAGTCCACCTCCAACCTCCGTCAGGCTCCGGAGAGGGACGCCTTCCCGGCGCTTTGCGACCGACTGGACGAGCGAGATTACGACTACGTGCTCGTCAGCTGGTACCGCTCCCATCCCGGGTACACCAGCTTCTTGTCCGCCGTGGACATGAACACCCAGGGGACAGATGCTCAGCTGACCCGTCCATGTGGCGCTGGTGGCCGACCCGGTCGGCTGGGGATGAATGCCTTCCACATCCGGGAGGAGTGCTGCCTGGAGGTCCCCCCCTATGCCATGTTGTGTTGCCTACCGCCGGCGGTCCAACTCCCGTAGAACCTCCACCGCCTCCTGCTTGAAGTATATTTTGATGGACTGGTAGTAGGCATCGGGGATTTTCTTGTTGTCGTGCTCCACCTCCAGGGTCTTCAGGGCGTCGGTGAGCAGACGGCGGCGCAGCTCCAGGGCCTCCACCGACTCCTTTTCCAGATGGCGGCCCCTCCGGCTCCCCTTCCGAGCCATCAACAGCAGAAGCACCACGAGCACCGCCACCACGCCCCCCAGCGCCCGGGTGAGAAGACCCGAGTCACCATCCCCCTCCGGCTCCAGAAAGGAAAGAGTGAATCCCTGACCCGCAGTCAGATTATACAGACTGCCCTGGTAGAGGCCGCTCTGCGGGTCATAGGACAGAGGCAGAGTGGCCCGGGGATACTGTTCCGTGTCCACGACGACGGTGAGAACAGCGACGGGATACTGCACCACGTGGTCCAGACGAGAAGGCAGCTGGTAGCTCACCTCCACGGTCAGGGTGCCCCCGGCAGGAACAGACAGCCCATGGGCCTCCAGGTCAACCGTGGCCCAGCCATCGCTCCACGTGCCCTCCATCTCGGTCTGATTCACCGTGGCCCGGAAACCGGACGGAACGAACAGGGTCAGGGAGCCAGAGTAGTCCGCCGGGCTGAAAAACACCAGCCGCTCCTCCACCCAGTCCCCGGTCACCTCCACCAAGTGCTCCTGCACGGTGAGAGAGACCGGCTCCCCCGGACACAGGGGCATAACCAGAATTCCGGCCAGAGCAGCCACAACCAGCACACTAAAGGGCATCAGGCTCACTTTCACGATGTCACCCACATGGCAATGCCCGGGCGTTGATAAATGTTTGCGGCTACCGCTGCATGAGGCGCCGGTTGATCTCCGCCACCGCCGCCCCCGCCTCCCGGGCGTCCCGGGCCCGGTACAGGATTTTCCGCTTCCGGAGCTCAAAGGTGGCCCCGCAGCGGGCGCAGGTGGTGCTCCTCTGGGACAGCCTCACCCCGCGGGCCATCTGGCACCGGGGGCAGGCCACCACCCCGTACTCCTCCAGCATAGCAATAGGGTAATATGGCCCCGCAGTATATGTCTTGTGGCCGAGATGAAAAAAAAGGAGCTGGAGAGACT
>DSCA01000015.1 GCA_011049295.1 Thermoplasmatales archaeon | reverse complement strand
GGCCTGAGATATACTCTTCTATGACGTAGGAGGAATTTTAATCATACCGTCAACACAGCAGCTATAGAGAAAACTTTAATAACATCCTGCAAATTATGGACAGCCATAAACAGAGGAAAATATGTACATCTTGATCATCGGGGCCGGCGGCATCGGACAAAAGGTCACGGAAATCGCCCTCAGGAACAAGGACGACGTGGTGGTCATAGAGAGAGACAAGGAAAAATGCGACGAGTTTTCCAAGAAGTATGATGCCGTCATCATCAATGCCGACGCCACGGTCAAGGAGACCCTGGAAAACGCCGAAATCGACAAGGCGGATGCGCTGGTAGCCACCGCCGACGATGCCACCAACCTGCTGGTCATCTCCATCGCCAAAAACATGGGGGTCCGCTCCCTGGTATCGGTGGTCAACAACGAGGAGAGCAAGCCCATGTTCAGGGAGAAGGGGGCCAACGTGGTGGGAAACCCCAACGCCCTGATGGCCGAATACATGTACCGGGCCCTCAAGCGCCCCATGATAAAGGACTTCATGAGCCTGGGGGGCCATGCGGAGATATTCAAAATTGTGCTGCCGGAAAAGTCCAAAATAGTGGGAAAAACCCTGAGCGACATCAATCTTCCCCGCCGGGTGTCCATCATCGCCATCGAGCGAAACTCGGACATCATCATCCCCATACCGGACACCCGCCTGCAGGCCGGAGACTCCGTCACCGTCCTGGCCAGGGAGGACAAAATCGACAAGGCCATGGAACTGTTTTGCAAGTAACAATGGCGCGATTCCATGAAAGATGCGGCCATAATAGTCCGGGACACAGGAGCCATTTTGCTGGTGGTGGGAGTGGTCACCATGTTCGCCCTCCTCCCCCCCCTGCTGTACGGTGAGCAGGAACACGCCGTATGGATCCTGGCCACCGCCGCCCTCTTCTTTCTGGTGGGAGGCCTGCTCCGCCTGCTGGGCCGGGGCGACGGGGACCCCAGAATCAAGCACGCCATGGTGATTGCCGCCCTCTCCTGGCTGCTCATATCTCTCATCTCGGCCCTTCCCTTCATCTACGTGGAAGACATGGACTTCCTGTCCGCCTTTTTCGAAAGCGTGGCCGGCTGGACGGGCACCGGCCTGACCATGATTGGCGACGAGAGCGCCCTCACCTACACCATCCAGTTCTGGCGGACCTTCACTCAGTGGATTGGCGGGGTGGGGGTCATCGTGCTCACCCTGATCATATTGGCCCGCCCGGGCACCGGCTCCTTCACCCTCTACCGCTCGGAGGCCCGGGATGAGAAAATACATCCCAGCATCATCTCCACCGTCAAGAGCATCTGGTGGATATTCCTGCTGTACACGGGGGTGGCCATCCTGGTGCTGTTCGTGGCTGGCATGCCCGCCTGGGAGGCCGTCAACCACGCCATGACCGGGCTGGCCACGGGGGGTTTCTCGGTCCGAGACGACAGCATCGCCTCCTACTCCACCGTGGTTCACATCCTGCTCATCCCCATCATGATGGCCGGGGCCATCTCCTTTGCCGCCCACTACGGCATTCTCAACGGCAGAGTCAAGAAGTTTTTCACCGACGTGCAGACCCTGGCCCTGATTGCCCTGGTCGCTGCCGGGGCGGTGGCCCTGGCCCTGCTCAACCTCGACGCCTATGCCTCCTTCGCCCAGTCCTTCAAGT
>DSCA01000170.1 GCA_011049295.1 Thermoplasmatales archaeon | reverse complement strand
TCGCCGGTCAATGAGTCCATCCTCGTCGTACACGAATACGCCGAACCACGTGGTTTTCAGGTACTGAGCCATTGTTTTAAATACGGACCGGCATTTAAAAACTATGTGCCTGGCCACCACCCTGGGTCCCCTGACCCTGAAAAACCCCCTTATTTTGTGCTCGGGCGTCCTGGACATGACCAGAAAAAGCATGGAGCATCTGCCGGAGGCGGGCGGGGTGGTCACCAAGTCGGTGGGCCGGGAGGAGCGCCTGGGATACGGCAATCCCTCGGTGGTGGAGATGGAGCATGGGCTTCTCAACGCCATGGGCCTTCCCAACCCGGGCGTCGATGCCTACGTTGAGGAAATGCGGGGCCACGCCATCGAGGTGCTCATAGGCAGCGTGTTCGGGGAGGACCAGGCATCCTTCGTCCAGGCGGCGGTCAAAATGGCCACCGTGGCTCATGCCCTGGAGCTGAACATGAGCTGCCCCCACGCCGGCTCCTACGGGGCAGGGGTGCCCACGCAGGCCATCTCCTCCCTGGTGTCGGCGGTCAAAAAGGAGGTGAAGGTGCCCGTCTTCGTCAAGCTGGGGGCCGAGAACATCAGGGAGCGGGCGGAGGCGGCGGTGGCAGGGGGGGCAGACGGCCTGGTGGCCATCAACACGGTGAGGGCCATGGCCATCGACGTGGAAACCGGTCAGCCCATTCTGGCCAACAGGATAGGAGGGTACTCCGGCCCGGCCATCAAGCCCATCGGCGTCCGCTGCGTATACGAGCTGGCGCAGGACCACTCCCTGCCGGTCATCGGAGTGGGGGGAGCCACCACCGCCCGGGATGTGCTCGAGTACGTGATGGCGGGTTCCTCCGCCGTGCAGA
The DNA here is from genome assembly GCA_011049295.1 of Thermoplasmatales archaeon. Classification (GTDB taxonomy): domain Archaea; phylum Thermoplasmatota; class E2; order UBA202; family DSCA01; genus DSCA01. The sequence goes on along the minus strand of DSCA01000170.1, from coordinate 828 downwards.
TGGGCAGCGCCCTCCACTATGGCGGCAAAACCGCGTTCCGCCGAATCTGTGACGACCTGCGGAGCTGGCTGCGGGAACACCACATAAAAAGTATAACGGAAGTAATAGGCCGGGCGCTCCCCAACAATAATCTATAAATAGCCGGTCGGGTATGTGCGCATATGGCCAAGAAGAAGAGCAGTGGCTTTCAGTCTGCCGCCGGACTGATTCGCTATTTCGAGGAAGAAAAAACCGGCTACAAGATTGATCCCCGCCTGGTGATTGCCATGGGCGTGGGCACCGTCGCCGCTATCACCCTCCTCCACATCTACGGCTAGAGCAAACGTCTTTTAACGCAGCGTATTTCACTATATGCATCTCATCCACGGGAAGCACATTGCCCGCCAAATGGAGGAGGACATCCGTCGCCGCATCGGAGGGCGGACTCTGAGTGTCTCCACCCTTATGATGGAGGGAAGCCAGCCCTCGGCCCTCTACGCCCGGCTGAAGGAGGAGGCCTGCCGGCGGGCGGGCATTGCCCACCGCACCCTGTCCTTTCCGCCGGGCACGGAACAGCGGGAGATGATAAAAAAAATACGGGAGTTGAATCGCGACCCGGCCGTTCACGGCATCATGGTCCAGCAGCCCCTGCCCGGCGTGGCATATGAGCAGGTGGTGGCGGCCATCGACCCGGCCAAGGACGTGGAGGGCATGCATCCCCTCAACCTGGGTCGCACCCTGCTGGGAGACGAGCACCTGGTGCCCGGCACCCCCCGTGCCGTGCTCACCATCTTGGAGCATGAGGGCATCGAGCTGGAGGGCAGGGAGGCGGTAATTGTCAACCACAGC
>DSCA01000169.1 GCA_011049295.1 Thermoplasmatales archaeon | reverse complement strand
GCAGTCGGCCCAGGTGGAAGACCACTTTGCCGCCCCCCTCGCCCCCTGGCACGCCGTGGGCCGATGCCGGCGCTACGAGGGAGCAGTGGACGACCACCTGGACGCCATCAGGGACGCCCTTCCCCCATCGCCCTCTCCCCTCACGGTGGTGGTGGACTGCTCCAACGGGACCACGGGAGCCATCACCCCCTACCTGCTGGAACAGATGGGCTGCCGGGTGATTGCCCTCAACGCCCAGCCCGACGGTTTTTTTCCGGCTCATGACCCCGAGCCCACCCCGGAGAATCTCGCCCAACTGCGGGCGGTGGTGACCGCAGCCCGTGCCCACCTGGGCATCGCCCACGACTGCGACGGAGACCGCATGGTGGCCGTGGACGACAGGGGCAGGGTCATACCCGGCGATGCCCTCCTGGCGGTGCTGGCCCGGCAGGTGGACGCCCGCACCGTGGTGGTGCCGGTAAACGCCTCCCTCCTCATCGACGACGCCCTGCCCCAGGCCCGGGTGGAGCGGACCCGGGTGGGGGACATATTTGTGTCCCAGAGGCTGAAGGAAAACGGGGGGGATGTCGGCGGAGAGCCCTCGGGCACCTACGTTTTTCCCTCCTTTTCCTACTGCCCGGACGGGGTCTATGCAGCTGCCCTGGCCGTGCAGGTGGCCGCCCAGAGAAACCTGGCGGCGGAAATCGACGGGCTTCCCCGGTACCACACGCTGCGGGGGTCTCTGCCCGCAGCACGGGAAACCCTGGAGGCCGGCATGCGGGAGGTGACGGAGAACCTGGCCGGGTGGGAGCACACCGCCCTGCACACCATGGACGGGGTGCGCATGGACAGCCACCGCGGCTGGGTGCTGGTCCGGCCGTCGGGAACGGAGCCCCGGGTGCGGGTCACCGTGGAGGCCCGGCGGCGGGAGGAGGCGGAGGCCCTGTGGGAGAACGTCATGAGCATGGTCAAGAGGTGTTTTGCATGAAAGCGGTTATGCTGGCCGCCGGGGAGGGAAAGCGGATGCGCCCCCTCACCCATACCCGGCCCAAGGTGATGCTGCCCATCGCCAACCGGCCTCTGCTGGAATGGAACCTGGTGCACGCCCGGGAGGCAGGCATCCGGGAATTCGTGATGGTGGTGGGATACAAAAGCGAGATGGTGCGAAACTATTTTGGCGACGGCCGACAGTGGGACGTGGACATCGCCTACGTCAACCAGGGAAGACCCCGGGGCACGGCCCACGCCGTGGGCCTGGTGAAGCCCTTCGTGGACGACTTCTTGGTGCTCAGCGGGGACACCGTGGTGGGGAGCAGCGACCTGGCGGCCCTCATGAAACAGGAGCAGGCCATGGGAGTGGTGGAGGTGGCCGATGCCCGTGAATACGGCAGCGTGGAGCTGCGGGAGGGACGGGTCGTCGCCATCCACGAGAAAATGCGCCGTCCCCCCTCCCCGGTGGTCAACGCCGGCTGCTATCGCCTCACCCCCCGGATATTCGAGTGCATTGACCGGACCCGGCCCTCTCCCCGGGGCGAATACGAGCTTACCGACTCCCTTACCCTGCTGGCCGATCAGGAGGAGATAGCCGCCGTTTTTCTGGACAGATGGCGGGACGTGGGCTACCCCTGGGACCTGCTGGATGCAAACCGGGAGGTGCTGGAAGGGCTGGAGCCGGCGGTTCAGGGGGAGATAGAGGAGGGGGTACACATC
>DSCA01000047.1 GCA_011049295.1 Thermoplasmatales archaeon | reverse complement strand
TTACTGCAGCATCGCCCACAATGATAGACTTCTTTCAGCGGTTAGCATGTATCCAGCAGGTGCTGATGCTGGCCCCATCACCACCTGCTGCGTGCTGCCTTCTCATTTACCGGACAACGCTCTAAAATGCATTACTTTTATAAATGGAAGCTCCATTGAAAGTCGAGAGACATGACCGACCTAGAAGACCTACCCGGCGTGGGCCCCACCACGGCCCAGAAATTGCGCGACGCTGGCTTCTCTGACCTGATGGCCATCGCCGTTTCTTCGCCCAGCGAGCTGGCGGCGGTGGCGGAGGTGGGAGACAGCACGGCCGTTAAAATCATCAACTCGGCGCGGCAGATGGCAGACGTGGGCGGCTTTGAGCGCGGCGACGTCATCCTGGAGCGGATGAAGGACCGACGGAAGCTGACCACCGGCTCCAAGTCCTTCGACGAGTTGCTGGGCGGGGGATTCGAAAGCCAGGCCATCACCGAGCTGTTCGGCGAGTTCGGCTCCGGCAAAACCCAGATTGCCCATCAGCTGTGCGTCAACGTGCAGCTTCCCGAGGACCAGGGGGGTCTGGCCGGCCATTCGGTGTTCATCGACACCGAGAACACCTTTCGCCCGGAGCGCATCGTCCAGATGGCCAGCGCCCACGGCATGGAGCCCGAGGAGGCCCTGAAAAACATCCACGTGGCGCTGGCCTACAACTCCAACCACCAGATGATGCTGGTGGAAAAGGCAGAGGAAATAGCCAAGGAAAACCCAGTGCGGCTCATCGTGGTGGACTCCCTTACCGGTCATTTCCGGGCCGAGTACGTGGGACGAGGCACACTGGCCGACCGGCAGCAGAAGCTGAACACCCATATGCACCGGCTGCTGAAGTTCGGCCGTCTCAATAACGCCGTGATCTGCGTCACCAACCAGGTGTCGGCCAAGCCGGACGCCTTTTTCGGGGATCCCACCCGGCCCATCGGAGGGCACATCGTGGGCCACACCGCCATGTTCCGCCTCTACCTGCGCAAATCCAAGGGCGGCAAGCGCATCGCCCGCCTCATAGACTCCCCCCATCTGCCGGAGGGAGAGGCGGTATTCATGGTCAACGAGGACGGTATCCAAGACTGAGATGACCGACAGAATCGAGCTCTCCCAGGGAGCCGGGGGAAGCGCCACCGAGGCCTTCATCAAAAAGCACGTTTTGCCCCACCTGTACCAGCCGGGGTCAGAGGTGCCCCTGGCGGCGCTGGACGACGCGGCGGTGGTGGAGGGCATCGTGTTTACCACCGACAGCCACACCGTGCAGCCCCTGGTGTTTCCCGGTGGCGACATCGGGTCCCTGGCGGTAGCCGGCACCATCAACGACCTGGCGGTGATGGGAGCCCGACCCCTGGCCCTCTCCGCCGGCATGGTGATCGAGGAGGGGCTGCCGCTGGAGGAGTTCGAGCGCATCGTGGCCAGCATGGGAAATCTGTCCCGGGAGGCGGCGGTGCCCATCGTCACCGGCGACACCAAGGTGGTGGAGCGGGGTGGGGTACGGGAGTTGATCATCAACACCTCGGGCATCGGATGCGTCAGCCCCGCCCTGGAGCACAACAGGGCTACTGTGCGTCGAGAGGGAAAATGGCTGAGGGACGACGCCCTGCGCCCCGGGGACAAACTGCTCCTCAACGGTGCCATTGCCGACCACGGGATCGCCGTTCTCTCCTGCCGGG
>DSCA01000167.1 GCA_011049295.1 Thermoplasmatales archaeon | reverse complement strand
GTCGTAGACCACTTCCCGGTTGATGATGGTGCCGCTCACCCTCTGGGTCGGCAGCCATTCCAGGTCCTCTTCCCCCCGGGCCGGTGTGGTCTCAAAAACCTCTTCCTCTGGCTCCTCTTTTTCCTTCTCCGCCAGCAGATCCTCGTCGATGTGCCTGCGAATCTCCTCCAGAGTTTCCGGTGCCTGTTTGTCCCAGCTCTTCTCCTTCAGTTTTTCCTTCTCGTCGGCAAAGGTTTCCTGCTCCATGGACTTTTTTTCCTGATGGCTGAGATAAAATTCAGGCAGAACGTATTCCCTGCCCGGTGCCCTACTCCGGCACTCCTCGTCGGGCTCGGACAGAAGAACATCGGCATAGGAGGCCTCCGTCTCCTCCCCCATATCCGCCAGGTCCGCGTTGGCCGCCTCCATCTCCTCGCTGATATCCCAGAGGTCCTCCTCCAGCATATCCTCATCACCTGCTTTCCACTGCCTTCGTCTCAGTATGCGGGGTAAACGCATGTAAGCACCACATAGCAATAGCATTCTCCCTTAAAATGTTTTTTGATGGGCCCCCTTCCCACTATCTCTTGTCGGCACGGGCGAACAATGTATAAATATCAGGCCTGTTTATTGTCCAAGGGGATTCACTATGTGTGTGGGAATGAAGCATGTAGACGGCGAGCACCGGGGAGAGGTGAAGCTGTATGCGCTGAGCACCTGTTTGTGGTGCATGCGTACCAAAAAACTGCTGGACAGCCTGGGGGTGGAGTATTCCTATGTGGATGTGGACCTGCAGGACGAAGAGGAGCAGAAAAAAATCGTGGAGAAGGTGCGCCAGTGCAACCGGCTGGGGTCCTTTCCCACCACCGTCATCGATGGCCGGTGCATTGCCGGGTACAAGGAAGACGCCATCAGGGAGGCACTTGGCTATGGACCTTAAAGTCTCCGAGGAAGAGGTGGACCGCCTCTACCAAAAACTGAACAATGCGGCGGAAAAAACGGGGTACCACCTCAATCCGGACAGCGAGCTGACCCGGGAGCTGGTGCGGGGCCTGCTGGTCAACAAGCAGCGTTATGGATACATGGCCTGCCCCTGCCGGCTGGCCTCCGGAGACCGCACCGAGGACAGAGACATTATCTGTCCCTGCGACTACCGAGATGCAGACCTGGAGGAATACGGGACCTGCTACTGCGCCCTGTACGTCTCCCGGGAGGTGGTGGAGGGCAAAAAGGAAGCGCGGTCCATTCCCGAGCGGCGCCCTCCCAAGGAGGAAAGGGAACACCACACCACACCGTCACCGGCCATTCCCCCCAGGGATTTACCATTGCCCGTATGGCGCTGTCGGGTGTGCGGCTACCTGTGTGCCCGCGACGAGCCGCCCGGCGAGTGCCCCATATGCGGGGCCAAGAAGGAGCGCTTTGAGCGGTTTATGTGACCACTGCACACAGCCGGACATTCATACGTACTGGCGGAAGGCGGGAGTCCGAGCCAGGTCGTGCATCAATTCCTGCATCTTTTGGCGGCACTGCTGTAGCTCACCGCTGCGGGTGCTCTCCTGCACCGCCCAGAAAAGCATCGTCCACAGGTCGCGCATGACCTCCACGAAATCCTCCAGCGATGCCTCCGGCGTATTTAATCGCGGGAAATGCTGTCTGTAGACGACCTGGAAGTAGCGAGTCCAGTCACCCATCCTGTTCAACCCGTTTCCTCTATCAAAAAAGAGGTCTTATAG
>DSCA01000202.1 GCA_011049295.1 Thermoplasmatales archaeon | reverse complement strand
GTGGCTCTGTGCCGGGCGGCGGGCATAAGGGCCCGCTACAAGCTGTATGCGCCCACCATGATTCAGGCCTGGAACGACGCCATTCTGGTGGATCCCCTGCTGCAGAAGTGGTACAACACCCTGAGCTTCTTCATGATGCACGGAGAGGGAGAGGTGCTAATTGACGGAGAATGGGTGGTGGTGGACGTGGGCCCCACGCCGGAGCGCCAGGCGGTAGCGGGCATTCCCATCACCGGGTTCGGCGAGGACTCGCTGGGCGTCTGGCTGTCGGCGCAGCCCGGATCCATCATGCACGTGGAGTCCCTGCCCTACGGCATGGACTTTCTGCTCAAACTGGCGGCCAGAGTCACTCCCGCCACCCTGGACCGGGTGAACGCCAGCATCCAGCAGCAAATCGAGAGGGGACGGCACATTCTGGAAGCAGTAGGCGAGGCAGCCTACGACCGGCAGGCCAGGGAGCACAAGGAGAGGATGTCTCCGGAGCCCACGGTGGCCCTGCAGGCCCCCAAAGAAATCATCTTTGAGATATAGCCCAAATATTTTTAACTGGCACCTGCTCATACACCGTGGAACCCCTGGTCGTCGTGGTCAAGGCCGTCCATGCCCAGATTGCACTGCGCCACCTGCTGGACAGCCATTATCTGGACAGCAGCCGCCGCATACATCGAACCGCCGACGAGGTAGAGCTGCCGGTGACCGCTCCCCCTGCCTCATTGCCCGTAGATTTCAGCGTGCGTTGGCAGCAGACTGTGGTGGCCCGCCGGTATGCCACCCCCATGGAGGAGGTAAGAGTGGAGGCGGAGCTCTTTCTGAGTCCCAGAAAGGTACACATGCTACCCGAGAAGTGGGAAAAAATCGGCGACGTGCTGGTGCTGCCTTCGCTTCCCAGTATTGGTCACAAGCAACGAATAGCACAGCTGTATGCACGGGCGCTACACTGCCGGACGGTGCTGGAGGACGCCGGGGGCATCACCGGACCGCTGCGCCAGCCTCAGGTGCACCATCTCTACGGAAGCACCGATACCGAGACCGTACACCGGGAAAACGGCATCCGCTACCAACTGGACCCCGCCCGCATCATGTTTTCCTCCGGCAACATCGACGAGCGCCTGCGCATGGCCACCGTGAGCAATCCCCAGGAGGTGGTGGTGGACCTGTTCGCGGGCATCGGCTACTTCACCCTGCCCCTGGCCGTTCACGGAGGAGCCACAGTGCACGCCTGCGAGCTCAACCCGCTGGCCTGCCGCTATCTGGAACGAAACTGTGTGCTCAACCACGTGACGGACCGGGTGACCGTACACCGGGGAGACTGCCGGCGGGTGGCCCCCCGGGGCGTCGCCCACCGGGTGGTCATGGGCTATTTTGGCAGCGCTGAGTTTATGTCCACGGCGCTGGCCGCCCTGCAGCCAGAGGGAGGGGTCATCCATTACCACTGCACCTGCTCCGCCGGGGAATTTCCCGCTCACCCCCTGGATGAGGTGGAGGCGGCAGGGAGGCGGGAGTCCCGGCAGGCTGAGCTGATAGCGGCCCGGAAGGTAAAATCCTATGCTCCGGGAGTGGTGCACGGGGTGCTGGACGTGTGCATCTCCTAAAATGCGGCGTTGTCCGGTAAGTAAATAAAGGGGCTCCGTTATGTAGCAAACGGATGGGATGCAAGAAGCAGAAGCGGATAGACCGTAAACTTCAAACGAATTGGAAGGTCTATAATCTTGCCAT
>DSCA01000139.1 GCA_011049295.1 Thermoplasmatales archaeon | reverse complement strand
TCTCCATCCCGCTCAGCCCCGGCTATCACCTCCTGGGATGGACCGCCGCCGCCACCACTGCCAGCAGCCTGGCCGAAAACATATCCCTCTGCGCCAAGGTGGCCATGTGGAACGCCTCCGACCAGAGCTGGCTGGCCGAGTACATAGTGGCCCTGGGGGACCTGGACTTTGACCTCCTGGCCGGCGAGGCGGTCTTCGTGTTTATGACGGGGGACGCCCTGTGGCAGGGCGAGGGCTAGGCATCCCTCCGCAAACCTTAAACCGTCTGGGTCCTTCGCCTTCCCATGCGCATCTGGGACCTGGAGCCGTCCAGGCTGTGCCGGCAGCACCTGCTGGGGGAACACCGGGAGCTCCACGCCATCTGGAGCATCCTCACCCTGGACAAGCGGGGCTATAGGAGACATCCGGAGGTGAAGCGGTGGGAGGGCAAACTGGCCGCCCTGTACGCCCGGCATCAGGACCTGGCGGCGGAGATGGAGCGGCGGGGATACCGCCACCGCAGCCTCCTGGACGCCTGCCTGGCCACCGGGTGCAGGGAGCAGCGGGACTATGTGGACACCCCGGAGGAGCAGGAGCGCCTGCTGGCGGCCAAACCCTGCGGATGCCTGCACCAAAAAATTTAGAAGGTTTATTATAGGGTGTTTTTCTTACGCAGACATGGGATGGGATGAGTCAGATAGAAGCCTGGAGCAAATCTCGGCCCGCATTCGGGACTTTTTGGCGGTGGAAGTAGAGGTCTGCCGGGATTGCAAGCAGAGTTTCAAGGGCCCGTTCAACTAACGGCCCGCGGTGTTCCGACGCGACGTGCTCCTCCTAGCCCGATTGCTGTTCCACCTGCCGCCCGTAGGAGAAGAGGTCGCCCGCCTGGTAGATGTCCATCTGCACCCCGGACATGGGCTGTACCTTTCCCAGTGTTTTGCCGTTGCCGGTCACCTCCCCGAATTTCAGGTCCACGGTTATCGTCTGGCCGCTGTCCACGTCCACCAAGCCCTCCAGCACGGGGAGGCCGGAGTTGATGGCGTTGCGCTTGTAGATGGCCCCGAAGCTTTTGGCGATGATGGCCTGCACCCCCAGGGCGATGAAGCAGTCCACGGCCTGCTGGCGGGAGGAGCCGGCCCCGAAGTTTTTTCCGGCCACCAGGATGTCGCCCTTCTGCGCCTGCTGGGGGAAGTCCTCCCAGCCCTCCAGGTTGCCCAGGGCATACTGGCCCATCTCTTTGACCTCGGTGATGTGGAGATGCCGGTTGTGGAATATGTTGTCGGTGTCGATGTCGTCTATCAGGGTGCCCTCCCCGTCGGTGAGCACCCATACCCGACCGGTGAGAGTGGTGGGCCTCATGCCCCCACCTCCAGATGGTCGGGGGCGGTCAGCTTGCCGGTGACCGCCGAGGCGGCAGCCACCGCCGGGCTCACCAGATAGATCTCTCCCGGTCCCTGCTTCCCCCGGTAGTTGCGGTTGGTGGTGGACAGGGCCACCTCCCCCTCCCCCACCATGCCCGCCATGCCCTCGGCGCAGCCCCCGCAGCCCGGATTGGTGAACACCGTGGCCCCGGCCTTGATAAACACGTCAATCAGCCCCTCCCGGATCACCCTGGCCCACACCTCCTTGGAGGCGGGGGTGATGCGCAGCGTAACCCCCTCCTTGACCCTGCGGCCCTTTAAAATGCGGGCCGCCGTGGCCATGTCCTCGAACCGTCCGTTGGTGCAGGAGCCGATGAACAC
>DSCA01000140.1 GCA_011049295.1 Thermoplasmatales archaeon | reverse complement strand
TCTTTCAGCGGTTAGCATGTATCCAGCAGGTGCTGATGCTGGCCCCATCACCACCTGCTGCGTGCTGCCTTCTCATTTACCGGACAACGCTGAGAAAAGCCTTAACGGCTGCCGGGATTGAGGAAGGTGCTCATCTCCGAGTTCGACCCCTGGAACAGCCCCCGCTGCACCTGTCCGCCCAAGTATTCCTTCGGCCCCTACACCGGCTGCTCCCACGCCTGCATCTACTGCTACATCAGCGCCTACGTTCCCTGGCCCTTCACCGCCCGGCCCAAGCGGCAGGTGGTGCGCCGGCTGGCCCGGGAGCTGCCCGGCCTGGACAGAAGCCGCTACCTGAGCATGGCCAACAGCAGCGACCCCTATCCGCCCCTGGAGGCAGAGATGGGCCTCACCCGCCGATGCCTGTCTTTCCTGCAGGGGCAGGAGTTTCCGGTGCTCATCCTCACCAAATCGGACCTGGTGGCCCGCGATGCCGACCTTCTGGCCGACCTGCCCGCCGCGGTGAGCATGACCATCACCACCCTGGACCCCCGTCTGGCCGCCGTCCTGGAGCCCGGAGCCCCGCCCCCGGAGCAGCGCCTGGAAGCCCTGACCGCCCTGCACCGACGGGAGGTGCCCTGCATCCTCCGCCTGGATCCCATCATCCCCGGCCTCACCGACCAGGAGATAGAGTCCATCGTGGAGGCATCGGCATCCTTCTGTGGGCACGTGGTGGCCTCCACCGTCAAGCCCCGCCCCGACGGCCTGGCCCGGCTGCGCCAGACTTTTCCCCGGGAGATGGAGCACCTGTCCTTTTCCCGGCGGGGGACCACCCGCTATCTGCCAGAGGAGCAACGGCGCACGCTCCTGCAGCGGGTGGCATCGGCCTGCCGCGCCCATGGCCTTACCTATGCTGCCTGCCGCGAAAACGTGGGCGGCCACACCGCAGTATGCGACGGCAGCCACCTCATACCACGGTAGCGGAGCCCTTCCGAAAAAATTTCGAAATGTTTATGTACATTGCTATCAATACGCATGTGAGGAGATGGGAAGGCCGGTAGGATAAAATTGCCTCCACATTTTTTTCTGTGGCCTTCCTGCCTCTTTTATGGTTGTAACGTTTTTATACCGTCAGCATATTGATATACGTGGCGTTGGCATGAAGACCTGTCTCACCGTCATCTTCAACAGCGAAGGAGCCCTTCCCTCCCAGATACGGGACCGGCTGATGGCTCTGGGGCTCCAGGCCACCCAGGGCAGCTACGACTTCGTGTACCAATGGAAGGAGGAGCCTGACGTGGACATGCTGCTCATGCTGGCCGACCGGATTCATACTGCCCTCAGGGACACCGGCGCCTCTTTTTCCCTGGAAACTATTTAGACCGGGTCCTTTTCAGCACGCCCATCAGGGTGTGGTACTCCCACTTGGAGGGCATGGCCCGTCCCATTATACGCCGGAACATGACCCGGGTTTTTTCCTTTTTGTGCTCCGGATAGCGGATATCCTCCAGCAGCTGGTCAAAAGACCGGTAGAGCAGCTCTTTCTCCAGTCGGTCGGCACGACGGGGGCTGGCCGGGATGTGATGCTGGGACCACAGCTCGTAGAACACCACGGTGGCCGCATGGGCTAGATTCAGGCTGGGGTAGGCATCGGCCGTGGGAATGTTCACCAGGATGTCACATCGCTCTATCTCCGGGTTCAGCAGCCCGTAATCCTCCCGCCCGAAGGCCAGGCCCACCAGCCCCT
>DSCA01000027.1 GCA_011049295.1 Thermoplasmatales archaeon | reverse complement strand
GCCTTCCTGCTGGCCATGGACAAGGCGGGGGGCGAGCAGTGGAGATACGGGGACATGGAGAGGGACTTCGGAGGCCACCTGGAGCCCTACGCCCGCCGGCTGCTGCAGGAAACGGGAGACGCCTACCGGAGCGCCCTGCAGGAGATGCTCACCGCCGCCGGCTCCACCCGCACGGTGGGGGGCTAGATGCCCGGGGAGCGCTCGGCGGGGGCGGTCATCTACCACCAGGGAGAGGAGCGTACCTTTTTGCTCCTCAAATACGGCTGGGGCCACTGGGACTTCGTCAAGGGAAACATGGAGGAGGGAGAGGAGGAGCGGGACACCGTGCTGCGGGAGGCGGAGGAGGAGACGGGGCTGCAGCCCGGAGACCTGACCTTCCATCCCCGTTTCCGGGAGACCATCCGGTACTTCTACCGCAGGGAAAACCGCACCATCCACAAGGAGGTGGTCTACCTTTTGGCCCACAGCGCCACCCGGGAGGTACGCCTGTCCCACGAGCACACCGACTACGTGTGGCTGCCCCTGCCAGAGGCCCTGGACCGCCTGACCTACGACAACGCCCGCCGGGTGCTGGGGGCCGCCGCCTCCGCCCTGGACGAATGAGTTATAAGGATGCGGTGGCTTTCTGTTCATGGACCTGCTGGAGCATCAGGGAAAAGAGATTCTGTCCCGCTACGGCATAGAGACCCCCCGGGGCACCGTGGTGGACACCCCGGAGTCCCTGCCCGCAGTGGACATCCCGCTCCCCTGGGTGCTCAAGGCCCAGGTGCCGGCGGGGGGGCGAATGAAGGCCGGGGGGATTCGCATGGCTCACTCCGTCAAGGAGGCCCGGAGGGCCACGGACGAGATGTTGGGCTCCTCCCTCCACGGCTGCAGGGTGGACAGGGTGCTGGTGGAGGAGCAGGTGCCCGTGGATTGGGAGTGGTATCTATGCCTGACCATTGACCGCTCTCTGCGGATGCCCCGGCTGCTGTTCTCCCGGCGGGGGGGAATCGAGGTGGAGGAAACCGGCGAGATGCTGCAGCTGCCGGTCAACCCCCTGGTGGGCCTGCAGGAGCATCACCTGAGACGGATGGAGAAACCGGCCCGGCCAGTGGCCCGCCGCCTCTACCACCTGTTCCGGGAAATGGACTGCGAGCTGGCAGAAATCAATCCCCTGGCCGTGGTGGACGGCCGCCCCCTGGCCCTGGACGCCAAAATAACGGTCAACCACAACGCCCTGTACCGGCACCCCGAGCTGCTGCAGCACGACCCCCGCCTCACCCCCCTGGAGCAGGAGGCCCAAAAAATGGGGCTGGCCTTCGTGCAGGAAGAGGGAGAGGTGGGAGTGATCGCCAACGGAGCCGGACTGACTATGGCCACCATGGATGCCCTCCAGGACTACGGGGCACGGGGGCTGTTTCTGGACCTCTGCGGCACCGACGACGCCCGGCAGGTGGAGAGGGCCCTGAGCCTCATGCACCGGGCCGGGCCCCGGGTCATCCTGCTCAACCTCTTCGGAGGCATCACCAAATGCGACACCGTGGCCCGGGGGGTTCTCAGCGCCCTGGAGAAGGGAATGGACACGCCCATCGTGGCCCGCATCCGGGGCACCAACGAGGAGCAGGCCCGGCAGATGCTGGCCGACAGGGTGGAGTCCCACCTCTCGTTCCAGGAGGCAGTGCACAGGACGGCGGCCCTGGGGAGGGGAAGCTGATGGCCGTTTTCGTGGACCGCCACACCCGGGTGCTGGTGC
>DSCA01000029.1 GCA_011049295.1 Thermoplasmatales archaeon | reverse complement strand
TATTTCCGGGGGGATGGTCTCGAACAGGCTGTGGATATCCTCGATGCCGAGGGCCGCCATCCGTCGCTGCATGTTACTTGAACTCGGTGTATCCGCACTGACCGCAGCTCAGCCGGTCCTTGTGGTCGGCCATAAACACGCCGTCGCCGCACTTGGGACAGGTCTTTCTGGTGCGTACCAGCCCGGTTCCCTGGGCCTCATATAGCTCCCGCTTTTCCATGTTACTGTCCTCCTTCCGGGGCTTCCTCTGCCTGTTTCTCGGTTTCGGCGGGGGCCGGCTCTTGGGCTGGCTCCTCCTGGGGCTCGGGGCTGCCGGAGAGATTACGCTTCACGATGTGCAGGGGCTCTACCTCCCGGGCCCGTTTTTCGCTGCTGTAGGCGCGGGCGTAGCCCCGGGCTTCTGAGGCGCCATACACCGGCTTGAGATATTCCAGGATGATGACGTTTTTGCCCAGCAGGTCCTTCAACTGCTTTCTGACCTTGTGCCGGCCGGGGGTCTTGCCCTCGTAGCGCAGGGTAAACCGTACTTCTTCCCGCTGCAGCAGCTTGTTGTCCTTTCGAGATTCGATTTCGATTTCCATCTTATTCCTCCATTTTATTCAGGAATGCTTCTACTTTTTTGCGTTCGGTGGGGCCCACCGCCACCCAGACCAGGCCCCGGGAGGGCAGGCCGTAGACGACGGTGGTATCCGCGGGGGCCAGGACGATGGCGGGCAGAGCCGCCAGGTCCTCCTCCCCGTCCACCTCGATTCTGACGGGATGAGAGCGCCCGTAGGCGCGCCGGATGGCATCCCACATCTGGTCGGTGATGACCGCCGGGGGGTTGCTCACCCGCATGACCTCCGCCTCCGCCCCCTCGATGAGCGAGCGGACGTCGGGGGGGCAGGGAGCCCTCTCAATCCGGTAGTCCACCACGGCCAGGTCAGGATGAATGCCGTGGCGGTGCAGGGTGGCGGTCACCATGTCGCCCACTGCAACCATGCGGTCCGTCCGCTCCCTGTCGTCCAGCTGGTCCTCGCTGAGCAGTTCGCCGATGGGGGTGGTACGGAGCTCGTCGCGCAGGCTGTGGGGCAGCGTGTACATCATCTGACCTTGAGGGCGTATTTTCCGGGCATCTGGATGCCCATGGCCTGGGCTATGCGGGAGCGCTGGGGGTCTATGATCACCACGTACCCCTGCCACTGGTCGGAGGTGGGCGAGTTGCAGAAGGCGCACACGTTTTTGTCGGTCATCAGGTGGCACTTCTTGCAGGCCTTCATTGTTGCTCCTTCTGCTGTTTTTTCTGCTGCTTCTTCTGCCTCTTCTCCTTCCATTCCTCCTTGCCCAGACCCGGCTGGCGCATGGTGAGGCCGATTTTGCTTTCCCGGGGGTTCATCTCGTTGAGGGAGATGGTGACGATGCGGGCCCGGACCCTGTCGCCCAGGCGCAGGCTGTTCTTGGTCTGCCGTCCCTCCATGCGCTTGTTTTCCACATCGATGACGATGTGGTCGTCCATAATCTGGCTCTTGTGGATGAGGGCGTCCAGGGGGCCGATGTGGCAGAAGGCGCCAAACTCCACGATGTCGCAGATGATGCAGTCCATGACCTCCTGCAGTTCCGGCTTGAAGGTGAGCGCGTCGAACTTGACGTCCTGATAGATGGCGCCGTCGCCGTGGATGATTTTGCCTTCTCCCACCCGCTCCACGTTTTTGGCGATGAGCACCAGGCCGAACTTCTTGTTCATGGTGCTCTCGAAGGTATCCTGGAC
>DSCA01000205.1 GCA_011049295.1 Thermoplasmatales archaeon | reverse complement strand
GTCCAGGTTGACGCCCAGGATGCGGCGCCACTGCTCCGGCTCCAGCTCGTCGAAGGAGGCCCGCTGGTAGATGCCGGCGTTGTTGACCACGATGTGGATATGGGTGCGTTGCCCCACCAGCTCTTCTATCATGACCGCTACCTCTTTTTCCTGGGAGACATCTGCCTTGAGAAGCATGCCGTCGCTGTGCCCCTTGACCGTTTCCAGGACTTTCCGGCCCTCGCCGTCGCTGCTCCGGTAGTTTATGCCCACAAATGCTCCTTCCCGGGCAAAAGCGGTAGCGATAGCCCGACCGATGCCCCGGGAGGCCCCGGTGACCAGAGCTGTTTTATTGCTCAGCAGGCTCATTGTGCAGGGCGCGGTGCAGCTTGACCACGCTTTCCACGGCGGCCTTGGCCCGCTCAATCCGCTCCTCGGCCTGCAGCCGGCTCATCCCCGGTCCGGTGATGCCCAGGCCCACCGGCTTGTCGTACTGCACCGCCAGGTCGGCAATTTTGCGGGCCGCATGCTGTATCACGATGTCGTCGTGCTCGGTCTCCCCCTCGATGACCGCCCCCAGGGCCACCACCCCGTCGATGGCCATGCTCTGGAGCAGATGCTTGATGGCCAGGCCCATGTCAAAGACCCCGGGCACGGTGACCACCTTCACCACGTCGGCACCCAGAAAGGCCGCATGCTCCTTGGCCCGCTCCAGCATCATCATGGTGATGTCGTAGTGGAACTCGGAGACCACGATGCCTAGGCGGATGGCTGGGCCCTCCTCTTTCTTTTTGTCGCGCATATCCGGTGAAACAGTCCGGCGTTTATTTATTTTTGCCAAACCGGAGGCCCCCGGCACAGACCGTGCACAGACCCGACCGTGCCTGATAGTGACGGGGGCAGACATGGCCACCGCAGTGCCCGCAGGTGTGCATCGCCCCCGGGGTGCCGCAGACCGCGCAGAGACCAGCCGTCTCCATGTCCCTCAATGGCGGCGGGCGTTAAAACCGTTGCCCCGGCAAGGTATTTAAAAGCCCGTGTGTTGCTATGTCATGCGCTTCGTGGTGCACGAGCACCAGGCCACCCACCACCACTTTGACTTCCGGCTGGAGATGGACGGGGTGGCCAAGAGCTGGGCCGTCCCCAAGAAAATACCCACCTTGAGGGGGGAAAAAAGGCTGGCCGTGCAGGTGGAGGACCACAGCATCGACTACATGTCCTTCGAGGGGCACATCCCGGAGGGGCGATACGGGGCGGGGGAGGTCAGCATCTGGGACCAGGGCGACTACCAGATGGAGGAGCGCACCCCCCGGGGCATGAAGTTTGTCCTGCGGGGCCAGCGGCTCGACGGCCGGTACGTGCTGATTCCCTTTCCCAAGGCCGGGGACAACGCCTGGCTGATGATAAAGGAATAGCCCTCTACAGAGACCAACAACTGTTATATAGCCCGGGTGGTACTGGTCCCCATTATGTCTTTCACGGTGGCTGAAATCATGGACGGGGCAACCTTCCGGGTGGAGGAGTTCTGGCAGTGGGAGGGAGAAAACGGCAACCTGGTGCGAATCCGGGGCCAGGAAACGCCGGGGGAGGGCCAGCCCGGCTTTGGAGAGGTCAAGCTCCGGCTCATGCAGCGGCTGTTCGGCGAGAGAGTTACCCTGGAAAATCCCCGGCGCATCGACCCCGACGGAGCCCTGGTTTGCGACGTGTACCACCAGGGAGCCAGGGTGACAGAATGCCCGGATGAATGCTCACTGCAGGATTCTTCCTGAG
>DSCA01000056.1 GCA_011049295.1 Thermoplasmatales archaeon | reverse complement strand
TCTGAATTTGCGTTTGATTCCCATGGTTATTCACCTAAACATTTAAGTAGATATTTTTATATAAATATTTGCACGATAAGGCCGAAAATACCCATTTTTTACCAGTAAAATTAGGCGCAAATCTGGCAACGGGCACGAGCAGGATGGCAGGCAACCGGGCTCCACAGCCTTTTTTTCTTCAATCACCCATTCCTATATAAAAGTTACAGTTTATTTGCTGGGAGGTTCGTCCCGCATCGCCTACTTGCAGAAGTCGGTAATCCGGGTGATGGTCACCTTGTCGTTGGTGAACAGGGACTCCGCCGCCTTTTCGAACAGCAGGATGCGCTGCTTGGTGTAGGTGGGAACCCGGAAGTCGGTAATGATTCTCTTGGCCGGCTCCAGGTATTTTTTGATGGAGGCCTCGTGCACGGTCAGGGTGAGAGAGCCGCCGCACCGGGTGCAGCATCCCCGCAGGGGCATGCGCCGGTACTTGGCGTTGCATTTGACGCACCGCACCTGCTGCTTGGTGAAGGCCCGCAGGTTGCCCACCAGGTCGGGGAGGAAGTGGGTCTGGATCACCCGGGAGGCCACGTCGCTCTCGTCCACGGCCCGGATTTTGCGGGCCAGCTCCAGCTGGGCGAAGAGCTTGTCCTCCATTTTCTGCAGCGTCTTGTAGGCGGACACCGTCACCCCCTCGGCGATGTGCCCGGTGTCGTGGGTGAAGGCAAAGCCCTGAAACTCCCGTCCGGTGCCAATGCGGTGGGCGATGAGGTCCATGCTTTTTTCCAGTTCCTTGGAATGGGCGTGGCGCAGGGTGGCCCGGTAAAACTCCAGGGGGTAACGCTCCAGCACGTCCAGGTTTTCGGCTTCCTTGTCGATTTCAGAGGGGGATATACGGGTGGTCAGCACCAGGGGCAGGTCCATGTGGCCGCCTCGCTTCTCCGGAATGTAGTTCAGGGAAAAGTTGACCAGCACGTCCAGGAGCAGCATCAGGGTGTCCTCGTCTCCGTCGCAGTTGCGCCGCTTGGCCGCGTGATAGAAGGGATGGGCGCAGCACACGTCGGCATCAATGAATCCCACGATTCGTCCCACGGCCCCTGCCGAGGTATGCGGCGACAGACCCACCACCATGCTCCCCACCAGGTCCGCCGGCTCCCTGGCCCCATAAAAGGGTTCCAGCCCGTAAAACCGCTCCAGCAGCTCATCCACGAAGCGGGCCACCTGCAGCAGGTAGACGCCGCACTTGACGGAGGGGATGACATCCTGTATCTTTAACTCGCATATCTGGTCCTCCCGCTCCAGAGGCTGCCCCCGCCAGTCGTGGGTGTAGCCCAGCTCGTGCAGGCGCTGGAGGGAGGTGCTGATCTCGTAAGGCTTGAAGTGGGTGAGAGGCATGTTGGTCATGTCGAAGCGGGCGGTTCCGTCCTTGAACACGTACACCCCGTGCTTGGCCCTCAGCAGCCCCTTTTCCAGGCTCTCCGGAGTCTTGTGTGCCGAGGACAGACCGATAACTCCTTTAACCTTGTCCGGCAGGGACACCATACCGATGGTTTCCTTGGCCCGCTCCACGTCCATGAACAGCTTGACCTCGTGGCTCTGGATGAGGCCCGTATACTCGGTGGTTCCGCCGCAGTCACACCGGGTCTTGTAGGTGGCCTTGCCGCAGGTGCGGCACCGCCGGGAGCCCGCCTCAAAGGTTATCTTGTTGGCCCGGGCCGCAGCATTGACCAGCCGCTCCCGCCCCCCGGCCTCCCCCACCGGAAACAGCACGTGGGGAGTGGCCCTCATG
>DSCA01000142.1 GCA_011049295.1 Thermoplasmatales archaeon | reverse complement strand
GCGGGAACGGGAAATGTGAAAATTATGGGAGTTATTCAAAGCCCTCTATATTGTCTTTATGTCATACTCCTGTACAAATTGCCGCACCTTTTCCCGGAACTCCTCCAGGGAGCCCTCGTTGGTAACCACCGCATCGGCCATGGCTATCACCGTCCCCAGGCCCCACCCCAACTCGCGCTGGTCCCGCCGACGCAGAGCCTCGTCGGACCGGGAATCGTCGCTTCGTCCCCGCTGCATGAGGCGCTGGTAGCGGCTGTGGGGGGCGGCGTGCACGGCCACCAGGATAAAGCCCTCCAGATTCTGGCGAAAGGTCTCCACCTCCTCCAGGTTGCGGATGCCGTCGATGACCACCACGGCCTCCTGCTGGCCACGAAGGCGGGGGAGGCAGCGCTGTGCCCACACCTGCATGCCCTCCCGCTGGCGCATCTCGGAGGCAATCCGGCCCAGGGTGTCGTCGGTGGGGGGGAGGCCCCGGCGCTGTGCTTCCGCCCGTACCTCGTCGCCCATGCTGACCACGGGCAGGCCCATGCCCCGGGCCACATCCACCGCCTCGCTTTTTCCCGAGCCGGGAAGTCCGGTGAAGGCTATGGCTCGCATGTGATGAAAAGCCCACGGGCTATAAAACAATTGGCCGGCTAGGTGCTGACCTTGGATATGAGGACCGTGGGGGGCAGGTCCCCCTCGGACTCGATGTGCTCCACCTCCTCCACCGCCACCTCCATGCTGCTGCCCACCCGCTGCTGCAGTTTGTCCCGGATGGCCTGTTTGATGTCCTGCACGGGGGGGCCCTGATGGCGCAGCTCCTCGTCTATGACCAGATACATGACCAGGCGGTGGTAGCTCTCCTGGACCATCTGGAACTGCTTGATTTTGTCGGTGCCGTATTCCTTCATCACTTTGGCCGGGATGCCGGTGATGGAAAACGGGGGGATGATTTCTCCGTCGGGAAGCACGATGGCCTGCACCCGCCGCCCCCCCACCGTGCCCAGCATGTCGGTGTGGATGCCGCAGGAGCAGGTACCATCCAGGGGAACCAGGATGTCGTCCATTCCCGTGTAGCGAATCACCGGGGTGCCCCGGCCATAGAGCTTGGTGACCACCACCCGCCCCGGCTGGCCCGGTGCCGCCTCCTCCCCCGTTTCGTCCAGGAATTCCAGGTGGACGAAGTCGGAATGGATGTGGTAGTTTCCCTCCCTGCACTGGAAGGCCACCGGTCCGGCCTCCGTGGAGCCGTAGGCATCGAAGATGGGGGCGTGGAAGGTGTCCTCGATGTATCGCTTGGTGTAGTCGTCCAGCACTGCTCCTGAGGAGGATATGACCCGGGGTTTGATGTTTTCGCCCCGTCCTTTGCGTTTGAGGACGGCCAGGGCCCGGAGCACGCCCGGGTAGCCGCCCAGGAACTCGGGCTGAAAGGCGTCTATTTTTTCAATCAGGTCCCGGGGCTCGTCGCCCACGTGCAGAATCTGCAGATTATCAAAGGAAAAAAGGCTCTGCAGGGCGGGCACCACGCTCCCGCACAGGTAGGTCTCCTCGATGGCGTGGGGGGCGATGTCGGCGATGACGCTCATCCTGGTCTTCCGCCAGCTGACCCCGTATTCCTTCAACTCGCGGATGAAGCCGAAGAGGGCCTTAATAATCGTGTACACGTCGGCATACAGGGAGACGGGTTGTCCGGTGGAGCCGGAGGTGCTCACCAGGTGGGCGTGGGTGGTGTCAAAGTAGGGGTGGACGATGCCCTGGGGGAAGTTTTTGCGGAAGTCGTTCTTGCTGACGGTGGGC
>DSCA01000009.1 GCA_011049295.1 Thermoplasmatales archaeon | reverse complement strand
TAAACACAAGATTGTTTTTAGTGATTTCCCTCATGAACTCCTTATCGGAAAAGAAGGGATGTGGAATTTTATATTAGACTTATTGATGCTTCCCAAAAAGTTGCCGAACGGAGATTATTTTGATCCCGGATTCGGAGTGGCTCTGCTTGATATCGATGTCAAACTGCCTTGATGCTATGGCTGTTCATTTTTCTTACCCATCCAGAGCTTCTTCAATCACCCAGGCAACCAGGGAATTAATTTGTTTGGGAGGAGTTGGCATAGTACCTGCCGCTACAAAGAGATAACTGTGAGCGCACCCTGTAGCATCGCCGTCACTATCCCCCCTATACCTCGTCGAACAGGAAGGGCGACAGGACCTCGATGCGCTCCTCGTATTCCTCGGGGTAGAGGAGGTGCTCGATGGCCGCCACGCTGCTCATGATGGAGTTTCCATCCTGGGGGGTGAAACAGAAGCCCACCACCTCTTTTTTGTTGCGCACGTGCAGCGTGGGCAGCACCACCACCGTCTGGTTGAGAATGCGGCCGTAGTGCCCGTGGTCCCTGCCGAAGGAAAACACCAGGTTGGCCAGCTGCTTGTTGGTGACCGCCACCCGGGGGTCGTCAGTGAACCGCTGGATGACCTCCTCCAGGCCGGTCTCCTGCTTGACCTTGATGTCGAACCAGATGGAATGCATGTACTGGGTGTTGACCTTCATGGCCGAGGAAAACACGTCCAGGTCCAGGCCCAGGGTGTTGTAGAGGTGCCAGACGTCCCGGGCGTGATGGGTGCCCCGCTCGTCGTTGTGGCCGCCCACCTCAGGGGAGGGAATAAACTTGGAGCCCTGGGAGATGTCGTTGGCCCGCCGGATGCACACGAAGCGGCCGCTCACGAAGTTGCTGGGCGACACGTCCAGGGCCACGGCCTTGATGGCCACCGCGATGTTGTGGGTGTTGCAGCTCACGATGTGGATGTACTTGTCCTGGTTCAACGCCTGGTCGTTGATGCCCGCTGCATACATCTTGCCGAAACCGTATTCCGACCCCTGGGCCAGAAAGCCCCGCACCTTGTTTTCATATGTGGCATACAGGCTTTCCTTGTTTTTGCGACCGATTCCCTTGGGGGTGCAGTCCACCACCACGCTGGCCCGGGCGATGGCCTCCTCCGCCGTATAGTCGGGCTCCAGGCCCAGCTCCCTGAACGCGGAGGTCTCCTCCTTCCGCACCACCAGCTTGCCCCCCCGATCCAGCAGACCCTTGACCTTGGGCCGGTCGGTGAGCACCGGGCTGTGCTTGTAAAAGGTCACCTCGTCGATGCCCAAGGGATTTTTCAAATCGCACAAAAGACCAATCAGCGGCTCCCCAATGGTGCCGGTTCCCACCACATGCACAATATTGCTCATGGTATCGCTGCAAGAATGCCCGGACTATATTTAATGTTTCCTGCTCCCGTAGTCCTCCAGGGCCGCAATCACCGGCAGGCGCTGCCCCATGAGGAAGCGCTCCAGGGACCCCCCGCCGGTGGAGACGTAGGACACCTCATCCGCCACCCCGAAGGCCTGGGCTGCGGCCACCGTGTGCCCGCCCCCCAGGACGGAGAAGGCCCGGCTGCGGGCGATGGCCTGCATCACCTCCCGGGTACCCCGGGCAAAGTTCTCCTCCTCGAAAACCCCCAGGGGGCCGGACATGAGCACGCTGCCCGCCTCACCGATCGCGGTGCTGAAGTCCTCGATGGCGGCAGCCCCGATGTCCCTGATGCGTCCCGCCTGTCCGGCGTCCAGGTCATCCACGGAAACCTCCCGGCGCCCCCCGTCATCGATGGCCACGTCGGCGGGAAGCATCAGC
>DSCA01000162.1 GCA_011049295.1 Thermoplasmatales archaeon | reverse complement strand
TCAACCGATAGGGTAAACTTCATTCCCTATCCCCTCCATATTATCAAGAGAATACAGAGCAAAAAAATGTTCCGAAAAATTGAGAGCTATCTCAAAAAAATTTAATCTGACAAAGTCAAGTTTGTGTAACTGGGCTGATAAAAAACGCTCCTCTCTCCTTTTTGTAAAACCATGTTTACATGCACTGGGCAGGCAACGGCCGGATCTGCCGCTTTCGTCTGCTCAGTCGCTACCCCCCCCAAAGCACTTAAACGTTGAGAGACATAATCCGGGGAGGTACACCATGACGTCCGTAGTGTCCGAAAAAGAGGGGCCCTTTGGATGGCTGACCCTGAACCGTCCCCGGGTACGCAATGCACTCTCCCTGGAAATGATGGAAAAAATGCGGGAGCATCTGGACAGCCTGGCGGAAGACCCGGACATCCGGGTGGTGGTTATCCGGGGAAACGGTCCGGCGTTCTGTGCGGGGCACGACATGACCGGGTGGGGGCCGACCGCGACATCCATCATTTTCGCAGGGTGTTTTCGACATGTACCGAGCTGATGCAGGCCATCCACTGTCTGCCCCAGCCGGTCATCGCCCAGGTGCACGGCGTGGCCACGGCGGCCGGATGCCAGCTGGCAGCCACCTGCGACCTGGTGATTGCGGAAAGCGGAGCCCGGTTTGCCACCCCGGGGGTAAAAATAGGCCTGTTTTGCTCCACCCCCCTGGTCCCCCTCTGCCGGGCAATCGGAAGAAAAAGGGCCCTAGACATGCTGCTGACGGGACGCTACGTCTCGGCGCAGGAGGCGGAGCAGTGGGGACTGGTGAACAGGGTGGTGGAGCCGGATGCACTGGTCGGGGAAACCGAAAAGTGGGCCCGGGAGCTGGCGCAGTCCAGCCGGTTCACGGTGGCCCTGGGAAAACGGTTCTTCTACCGCCAGGTCGACCAGGCCGAGGAGGCGGCCTACGCCCACGCCCTGGAAACCATGTCCCTAAACTGCCTGGCCCAGGACGCCCAGGAGGGCATGAGAGCCGCCATGGAAAAGAGAAAACCCCGCTGGAAGGACCGGTGAAGTCGCAGCGATACGGCGAAGGGCTATGCAGCGCAGAACAAAAAGGCGGCAGACTATTAACGGGCAGCACGCCCAAAACCGTCACATCTTTCTATACAAATCGGTGGGCGTGGTCCGGACACCGCACTGCGGACACACGTAAGGGACGAAGGCATAAACGAGGGCTGCCACTACAATAATGGCCACAACGCCGCCCCAGGCGCAGCACACGTATGCGTTGTTGAGGGCCGTCATGTGGGCTGCCGAGACCAGCCGTAGGCCCCACACGTGGCGCACGAGTACGCCGAGGACGGCGAGGGACAGCATGGCGAAGGCGGCTGCACCGACTAAGCCCGGCAGATGTTTCCTCGGTCTGACCTTGCACATGCAATAGGGGCAGTAATGGATCATGGTTACCGTAAAAGGGAATGCCGGGGGATGTGCGCCTCACGTATCCCCCGTTCCTCCTGCGTTCCCTGCCCCGCCTCCCATGTCCCTGTCTCCTCCCGCTCCCTGCGCCGTTAAGACATGTACAACCAGGGTTTTTATAAATATTATGTATACATGGATTTATAATACGTGCTTTGGGCGCCGTTTGGTAAAAATATTTTTACACGAGGGCGCCTGTTGGGCAGGTGTTAAATATGGGTACAACATTATGGCTGGAGCGGGGACGGGGTATGCGCCTCCCAAAAAGTATCGAGAGTTTTGAATAACCCCTAATAGTAACCTATATCTATTCGTTTTCTATTCCTGTTGTATAGGAGGAGAATAGGGATGAGTTTTGATGAATTTGTTCTGAGG
>DSCA01000109.1 GCA_011049295.1 Thermoplasmatales archaeon | reverse complement strand
CTGCAAAGATACGGAGTCCACATCCTCCAGCGCCCCGCCCCAGGGCTGCTCCTCCACCCGGCCCTCCTGACCCAGCATCTCCCAGATGCGCTGACTGGCATGGGGCATGTAGGGGGTGACCACCACGGCCAGAGTCCTCACCATGCGCAGGCACAGGTGGAGGACGGTGGCGCAGCGCTCCCGGTCCTCGGTGACCAGTTTCCAAGGCGCCTGGTCGTTCAGGTACTGGTTCCCGGCCTGGGAGAGCCGGATGACGGCCTTCATGCCCTCCTTGAATGTGCACTGCTCGATGGCCCGCCCCACCTCGGCCACCGTGCTCTGCATGGCCGCCAGCAGCCCCCGGTCCGCCTCCGTCATCTCCCCGGCGGGGGGCACCCGGCCAAAGTTCTTCTGGGTGAAGGTGACCACCCGATGGATGAAGTTCCCAAAGTTTCCCACCAGCTCGTTGTTGTTCTTGGCCACGAAGTCCTCCCAGTTCCAGTCGGTGTCGTGTCTCTCCGGCATGTTGATGGACAGATAGTAGCGAACGGCGTCCGGGTCCAGGTGCTCCAGGACATCCGGCAGCCACACCCCGATGCCCCGGGACTTGGAGAACTGCTTCCCGGAGAAGGTCAGATACTCGTTGGCCGGAACGTTGGAGGGAAGATTGAGGTCGCCGTGCCCCATGAGCATGGCCGGCCATATGATGGTGTGAAAGGGAATGTTGTCCTTGGCCAGAAAATACAGGTGCCGGGCCGGCTCCTGCCACCACCGCCGCCAGGCCTCCGGCTGCCCCTGCTTCTCCGCCCATTCCTTGGAGGCCGACAGGTAGCCGATGACCGCCTCAAACCACACGTAGAGGCGCTTGTGCTCGTAGCCCTCCAGGGGGATGGGCACCCCCCACTCCAAATCCCGGGTGATGGCCCGGTCCTGCAGCCCCTGCCGTATCCAGTTGCGGCTGAACTTGATGACGTTGTCCCGCCAGAAATCCTTGTCCTCCAGCCACTCCAGCAGCCGCTCCTCGAAGGCCGACAGCCGGAAGAAAAAGTGCTCCGTCTCCTGCATCTCCGGAGGGGCACCGCAAATCTTGCACCGGGGCTCCCTCAGCTCCGCCGCCTCCAGGGTCTTGCCACAGTTGTCGCACTGGTCCCCCCGGGCCTCCCCCCCGCAGTGGGGGCACACCCCCTCCACGTAGCGGTCGGGCAGAAAGCGCCGGCAGCTCCGGCAGTAGGGGGCCAGCATGCTCTGCCTATAGATGTAGCCGTTGTCCATGAGGCGGAGGAAAAAATCCTGCACCACCTTCTTGTGGAACCCTCCGCTGGTCCGGGTGTAGTTTTCGAACTGGATGCCCAGCTGCCGGATGTTTTCCACGTGCTGGGCGTTGTAGCGGTCGGCAATCTCCGCCGGCGACACGCCCTCCCGGTCCGCGGTCAGGGTGATGGGCGTCCCGTGCTCGTCGCTCCCCGACACCATCAGCACCTCCCGGCCCGCCATTCGCTGGTAGCGTCCGTAGATGTCCGCCGGTAGCAGGCAGCCGGCCAGGGTTCCCAGGTGCAGGGGGCCGTTGGCGTAGGGCCAGGCGGCACCGATGAACACCCGCCGGATGGATTTCTCCTCGTCCACCTCGTTCATGGTCAATCAGCCCTAGCATAAAACAGGGAGATTATTTAGCATTTACTCCGATGCCGGGAACCGCACAGAAACAGGGATAACATCAACCTGAGATATGGTTATCGATATGTGCCCCTACTGACAGCGAGGATACGGTCACACTGGGGATGCATACATGCTCTCCTGTCTGATAAAACCCTCGCCCTTCTACCCTTGCAATGCGGACACTGTGCCATGAGCATCCCTATCCCGCATCCG
>DSCA01000174.1 GCA_011049295.1 Thermoplasmatales archaeon | reverse complement strand
CTTCTATGACGTAGGAGGAATTTTAATCATACCGTCAACACAGCATGTTTGTGTTGCTTCCAAGGTATTCCCCTATTTTTCTTGCGACTGAAAGCGTTAGCCTGGGACTGAGGGGAGCAAGGGCGGTTATCTTTTTCCCGGCATAGCTGTCGGTGGCAAAAAATGAAAAGTATTTATCTACCGTTTGCGCTTGTGGAAGCAATGACGCGAGGTTCCCGGCCATGACCAAGAGGGCAATGGGAATGTGCTGCTTGCTGGCGGCGGTGGTCCTGGCCAGTCCCGCGTCCCTGGTGTCCGTCCATCCGGGAGGTGAGGTGGAAGCGGAGGTGTTCGGTGGAGGGACCCTGGGCGGCGGCTGGCTGGAGGAGATAAACGGGGTCACCGTTGTGCACGTGAGCGGCTCCCACTACGCCATGGGCTACCAGCACGGGCATCTGCTGCAGGAGCAGGTCCAGCAGAACATAAGGGCCTACCTGGCGTATTCTCCGGTTTCCTACCAGGAGCTGCTTGGCATCTGGGAGACCATGAAAGCCCACATGCCGGAGGCGTATATCCGGGAGTTGCAGGGGCTGGCTGACGGTGCTGAGTTGACATTGCAGGAGGTGGCAGCAGCCTACATGGTGGTCGTGGTGGGGGACATGGGCTGTTTCGGGTTTTCGGCCTGGGGCCCGGCCACCTTAGACGGCCGATTGTACCATGTGCGCAGTTTCGACCTTCCCATGAGCATCCAGGACCCGGTGTCAGACCGGTATGTCCACGAAAACAGCGTTCTCATCGTGCGCCACCCCCAGGACGGATGGGCCTCCCTGTGCCCCTCGGTGGCTGGCAGCATGCACGGCGGGGGCGGCATCAACGAGCGGGGCATAGCCATCGGCCAGCAGGTCTGCTGGAGTACCGACCAAACGTTTCACGGCATACCGGGGCCGTTTCGGGTGCAGCAGGTGCTGGATTATGCATCCACGGCGGATGAGGCCATACGTTTTCTGGTCACCAACCGTACCCTGGGATGGAATTTTGTGGTATCCGATGCCCGGGAGCCGGGGGGGTATGTGGTGGAGGTGTCGGCAAACCACAGCTACGTGGGCAGCTACGACAGCCCCGGAGAATCGCAGCCTCCCTTTTGGTCGATAGACCATGTGGTGAGGCGCACCAATTTCTTTGTGGACTCCACGCTGGCCGCGACGCAGCGGGAGCACTTTGACCCGTCGGGGCTGAAAAGCTTCCTGCGGCTCGTGGCCCGGACCGACATATTTTTTGCGGTGTGGCGGAGCTACCGGGCCATGAGCGAGGAGATTGAGAGGCAGTGGGGAGCCCTGGATTTGAATGCCACCATGGCCCTGATGCGTCAGGGCTATGCCGGCGACACGGACTGGCTGCTGCGGATGATTATTCGGCTGGCGGAGGGAACCAGCTTCAACCGGGCGTGGAACCTGTGGGTTGCGTGCCCCGAAACCGGCGACCTGGCGGTCAGCTTTGCAGAGCGAGACAAGATTGCATTTGAGACCCCCGTGCATTTCTTCAACCTCTATTCCCTCCTGGAGCAAGACCCGCCGTAGCCCTGGAGTCCCGGCATTGACGACCCGGTGATGCTTTCTCAGGGGAGGCTCTCCCACCGGCATGTTTTAAAAATGCGCATCCGATATAGGGGAGATTAACATGAGGCAAGCAAAGGCGCTCAGCATGGTCATCTTTTTCCTCCTGGCAGCCTCCCTGCTCTCGTCGGGTTTCCTCCTGTCAGCCAGCGAGACAGAGCCCGCAGGCGGGCTTCCCGTGATTGCCGAATCGCTGGTCCGCATCCCGGTGGAAGAGGGAGAGCCGGCCTGGTGGGGCAACTACGAGGTGGTGGGGGGCAGACCGGGGCAG
>DSCA01000137.1 GCA_011049295.1 Thermoplasmatales archaeon | reverse complement strand
TTCCAGGGCACGGTGGGGTTCAGGCGGACCAGGCGCGGGTAGCCGATGACGTCCAGCCCGGCATGGTTGATGGCGGCGATGAGGTCGCCGGCCAGGTGGGTGGTGCACATGCCCTCCCGGCTATCTGTATCGTCCACGCCCAGCCACATAAGTCTTATATATACGAAGGTGGTATTTTAGCCTGATGAAAAAGGAGTTGCTGGCCGACACCCGCATCCTGCTGGCCCGGGCCGGCTTCTACGTCTCCGACGTGTGCACCCTCCGTCCCTCCAGCTTCGACTTCGTGGCCCGCAAGGACGACATGCTCCTGCTGGTCAAGGTGCTCAACAACATCGATGCCCTCAGCGACGACGTGGCCCAGGAACTCCTCTTTTTGGCCACCTATCTGGACGGGGTGCCCATCCTCATCGGCAACCGGACCAGCGCCGGCGTGCTGGAGGATGAAACCCTCTACTACCGGTACAACGTGCCCATCATCACCTACAACACCCTCCAGGACGTGCTGCAGGGTGTTCCCCCCCTGGTGTCCGCGGCGCCCGGCGGGTTTTATGCCCATCTGGACGGAGAGAAAATCAAGGAGCTCCGGGAGTCCAAGGGCATCTCTCTGGGCCAGCTGGCCCGGGAGGTGGGTGTCTCCCGGCGCACCATCCGCATGTACGAGCAGGGGGAGCGGGCCACCATCGAGGTAGCGGAGAAAATAGGCGCCTTTCTGGGGGACGAGGTGTTCCAGCCCATGGACATCCGGGGCTTCGTGCGCCCCTGCGAGCTTCCCGTGCAGCGGGACATCCAGGACAGCGTGCTGAACATGCTGGCCTCCCTGGGCCTGTCCATCTTCCCCACCGCCCGCTCCCCCTTCCACGCCCTCTCCGAGTTCATGGACGATCTGCTGCTAGTGGGCGTCAACGACCGCCGTCTCTTGGACCGGGCCCGCATCGTGGCCAACGTGTCCCGGGTGGTGGAAAAACAATCCGTGTTCTTTATCGAATCCGCCACCCAAACCCACATCGCCGGCATTCCGGTGATCGGGAGAAAAGACCTCTCCCGTCTGCACGACCCCCAGGGACTACTGGAGATGATCAGGGAAAGGGAACAGCGTGAAGGTTGAACTGCTGGCCCATACACCGGAAGCGGACCTCCTGTCTGCCACCGCCGCCAAGCTCACCCACTCCCCCTCCAGCATCCAAGACCTGCGCACCGGCGACCCCCGGGAGCTGGAGTCCATTTTGCGCCACGTCCTCCGCCTGGGCCACGAAAGCGTGGTGGAGCACGCCTCCTACACCTTCGGCATCTCCGGCGTCTCCCGGGCCCTCACCCACCAGCTGGTCAGACACCGCATTGCCTCCTATTCCCAGCAGTCCCAGCGCTACGTGGAAGCCGAGGTGGACTATGTGGTCCCTCCCTCCATCCGGCGGGCCGGGCTGGAGGAGCGCTACGTGGAGGCCATGGATGCCGCCTGGCGGGCCTACCACCACCTCAAACAGAAGGTGCCCATCGAGGACGCCCGCTACGTGCTGCCCAACGCAGCCGGCACCGCCCTCATGGTGACCATGAACGCCCGCTCCCTGCTCAACTTTTTCGAGCTCCGCTGCTGCCTGCACGCCCAGTGGGAAATCCGGGCCCTGGCCTGGAAGATGCTCCGCCTGGTCCGGCAAACATCCCCGGCCATCTTCGAGAGGGCCGGCCCGCCCTGCCGAACCCGGCAGCACTGCCCCATGGACAAGAGCGACTGCCGCTGGTATCCGCACAGATAACCGGACGACGGAAGGAGAAAACGCCCGGATGCCGTCCCCATGCAAAGCATTTATAACGAGATGCTTATTCGTCAGGGAAGATGCACCCCATCAGGCGCCGCCGCCTCATCAAGGCCCAGGCCCCCGCCAACCCCCATTAC
>DSCA01000130.1 GCA_011049295.1 Thermoplasmatales archaeon | reverse complement strand
GCTTTGAGGAGCTGATGGGGGAGCTGGCCGCGGTCAAGGTGGGAACGGTGACCGGTGACCGGCTGACCATCTACGACGGCAGGGACATGCACCGCCACGTAGACCTGTCCGCCGCCCGGCTGTGGGAAACCTGGAGCCGACCCCTGTGGGACATCATGGGATAGGCCGGTCAATAAGCATTTATAAGCCCCGGCGATTGGGGAGCATGCGCATCATCGTGGCCATTACCGGAGCCTCGGGTATCGCCTACGGGGTCCGCCTGCTGGAGGAACTGCGCCGGGCAGAAGCCGAGGTACACCTGGTGGTTTCGGAGGCCGCCAAAAAAATCATGGCATACGAGACCGACTATGAACTGGCGGAGGTCCGCAAACTGTCCCGGGAGACCTACCGGGAAGACGACATCGCGGCGGCCCTGGCCAGCGGCTCCTTCCAGTACGACGGAGCGGTCATCGTCCCCTGCAGCCTGAAGACCCTGGCCGCCCTGGCCCGCGGCTACGCCGACAACCTCATCACCCGGATGGGCCTGTGCGCCCTCAAGGAGGGACGAAGGCTGGTGGTGGTGCCCCGGGAGACGCCCCTGGACCTGGCCAGCCTGCGCAACCTGGTAGCGGTCAGGGAAAACGGCGCCGTGGTCCTCCCCGCCATGCCCGGCTTCTACCATCACCCCCGCGGCATCAACGAGCTGGTGGAATACGTGGTGGGAAAAATACTGGACCAGCTGGGCATCCCCCACCAGCTTTTTGAGCGGTGGAGCGGAAAATAGGGGAGCCAGCCATCAGGCCTCGTCATCCGTGTCTTCCGCCTGGTCCCCCTCTGCGGGTCGTTCGATGTCCGTGACCAGGGCCCGCACCAGACGGTGGGCACCCCGGCGGGACATGTCAATCTCCCTCTTGGAGACCCCGGCACTGTGAGCCACATACTCCTCGATCACCGGGCAGGCGGCCATCACCAGCAGGGGATGTATCTTTTCCTCCCGGGTATACTCCATGATTTTGCTCATGACCTCAAATATCTCCTGGGCGGATATCTCAAATTTTTCGCCGTCATTGTGGCCACTGTGACTGTCGTCCATGCTACCGAAAACGGAATCCCATTAATTATCTTTGGATGTCTAGTCGAACAGTAGTTTGTTCCTTGCTGGCTGTGTTTTTAAACACATGGGCCGTGTCACCAAGCGAGGTGTCATATGCCCCAGCAAGACCGTAAAGAAAAGATTCTGCAGGATGTTAAGAGTGGTGTCCAGCGTACTATTGTTGAAAGTCCACTGACAAAACAAGGGTCAGATGCTAAGAAAAAAAGTACGTTCTCCCCTAAACAGAAACGTGCTTATCATCGTATAATGACGGGTCTGTATGTGGCTGAACGTCAGGGTTGTCGTGTCATGTTTCTCACCCTTACCTCATCTCCTCGTTCTCCGTCGTTTTCCCGGCAGAATGATAGTTTCCGCAAGTTAAAGCAGTCCATTCAGCGTCTCACGCCCTTGAAACTGCTCAGGGATGGTTACATCCGTCCGGCTGATCTACGGCGTCATTACCCCGATTTGGCCCTAAATGAGCCATTGATGTTTGAGTACTTCAAGGTCCACACTAATGAGGGCCACGGTGTGTTCCACGTGCTCTACAAGGGATATTTTATTCCCCGGAGATGGTTGAAGGCCAAATGGGAGGAGCTGCACAATGCCTGGAACGTCAACATTCAACGGTGCTGGAAGTCCAAAAAAAGGGTGGCTGGCTATATCGCGGGTCAATACCTGGCTGGCCAGGACAGTTCTTTTACTCGCTATTCCAAGTCCAAGGGCTGGTATCCGTCCGGCTGCATCCAGAAATGGCAGTGGCTGAAACGCTGGCAGGACGTATTCAACCGTCCCATCTTGGAGATGTGGCATGACTATTTGGATGGGTTTTTCAGAAATGGTGTTGATACTCGCCAGATTGCCATTGACGACTACGGTTAGCCAGTCCCCCGTGGAGGGGG
>DSCA01000085.1 GCA_011049295.1 Thermoplasmatales archaeon | reverse complement strand
GGACAGCCGTTGAGATAGGCCCCCTGCTCTATTTCCGCCCAGTAGGTGTCTCCGGTGGGAAGGTTGCGCACCAGCCCGTACACCACGTCGCTGAGCCGCTCTCTGCCAATGGCTATGGACGTGCAGTAGAAGGGAATGCCGTTCACTGCATTCCGGGTGCCGTCCACGGGGTCCAAGACCAGGGTGTAGTCCCGTCCGTTGTCGATGAAGCCCGCCTCCTCGGACAGCACGTTGACCTCCTGCCCAATCACCTCCAGGGCTGCCTCCTCTGCCACCTTGTCGATGCGCTGGGTGACCGTCCCGTCGGCTCCCATGCAGATTTCCTGGCCGAAGGTGCTGAAGTGGGCTGCGTGTTCCTGCCTGACCTGGCGCTGGACGGCGTCGGCGACCTCCCGGGCCAGGGACTTCAAAGACTCAATATCGGCCATGGTATGAGTACGTAAACTCATGGATATATAAAGATATATTGGGTGGGCCGTCAACAGGTGGGGACAACGGCGACCCGGGTGATGAGCACCTCCTCCACCGGCCAGTCCTGCAAACCGTGCTTGGTGGTGGTGTCCACGGCGGCGATGGCCCGCAGGGTGTCCAGGCCAAAGATGACCCTGCCGAAGGCGGCATACTCGCCGTCCAGGCGATGCTGGGCGCCGTCGCAGATGAAAAACTGGCTGGTGGCGCTGTGGGGGTCGGAGGTGCGAGCCATGGAGATGGCTCCGTCCACGTGCTGCACGTCGGGATGGGTCTCCAGCTCAATGGGCCCGTAGGGGCTGTTTTTTCGGGAGCCGTCCGGATAGTACCCACCGCCTTGAATCACGAAGTCCTCAATCACCCGGTGGAACACCAGTCCGTCGAAGAAGCCGTGGGCGGCCAGGCGCAGAAAGTTGCTGGTGGTGACGGGCATCCTGTCGCCGTCTAGCTCCAGCACCATGCGCCCCAGGGAGGTGTCCATGACCGCTACCCGGGTTGAGGACAGATGGTGGGGATTTGGGGAGGGCCGCCAGTCCGCCGTCAGCCAGGGGAC
Source organism: Thermoplasmatales archaeon (assembly GCA_011049295.1). GTDB lineage: Archaea > Thermoplasmatota > E2 > UBA202 > DSCA01 > DSCA01. The sequence continues at coordinate 957 of DSCA01000085.1, read as the reverse complement.
GGTAAGGGTCGGGTGGTATGTGTAGGGCTGGCAAAAGTGTCCCCTTATGACTTTGATGCCCCTGCCGGCGTGGCTCTCCCAGTAGTTTTGGCTCCAGACGTTGAACAGGGAATTCTCCAGGTACACGTCATTGTTGTTGCCCGCCAGGTTGTTGTTCTGCACGGTGTTGAAAAAGGCGATGGAGAGCACTATGCCGGACCCGTTAAACCAGCTCATCTCTCCCCCCGTGCTTCCCTCGATGGTGTTGAACTCCACCCGGTTGTACAGGATGGGACCGAATCCCAGCATGACGCCCCATTCCAGGTTGCTGGACAGGCGATTGTACCGGATGAGGTTGTGGTTGGAGTGCATTTTCAGGGCCAGGCCGCAGCCTGGATGGTCGTGGATGTGGTTGCCCACGATGGCGTTGTGGGTGGAATGGGGCTACAAGCTCATGCCGCAGTAGTTTTCGTAGATGTCGTTTCCGGCGAAGACGTTGCAGCTGGATGCATTGGAAACCAGGGCCATGACGCTGTTGTGGTGGATGGAGTTGTTGTAGATGAAATTGTCGTCGGCCCGGTAGAGGTAGATGCCGGTTTCCCGGTTTTCCCGTATGTCGTTGCAGCTGATTTCGTTGCGGGATGCCTGATGGAGGTAGATGCCGCCCTGGGCATAGCAATATCTTTGGTTTCCGTTTTCCCGGATGATGTTTTCCGTAATACGGTTGCCGTGGGAATAAATTTTGATGCCCGAGTCTTCCTCCCCGCCGCCGCCGTTGCGGATGGTGAAGCCGCTGATGGTCACCCCGTCGGCGACGATGGTAACCGTGTCCCCGTTCCATCCTCCGTCAATGACCGTAATCTGCCTGTCCTTCCCCAGCAGATGCACGGCGGTATCAATCACGATATTCTCATAATATGTGCCGCCGTACACAAAGACCGTGTCGCCCGCCGCAGCCGCCTCCAGCGCCTCCTGGAT
>DSCA01000075.1 GCA_011049295.1 Thermoplasmatales archaeon | reverse complement strand
GGGTGGTGGGTGTCTGCCACAGAAAGCGCCGTCCGTCCAGCCATTCCTCGTGCGGCCCAGGGGGGAAGGCGAGCAAAAAGGGGGCTACCTCGCCGTGGCCTCCTCCGGGCGTCTGGAGAATCGGCGGTCCCTCCGGTCCGGCGGGATGAGGAAACAGGGGAGCGGCTGCCGGGCACAGCAGGAGGACCACAAAAAGGACGGAGAGAGAGGCGGGTTGCATGAGGGTTATAATGGGACGGCGGCTTATAGCCTTGTTGTCCGGGGGGCGGCACGGGGTCAGGGCAGGGTCAGAAGCTGCCGCTGATGCGCTGGTAGTCCTCGTAGGTGAACACCGGCCCCTCCAGGCACACGTAGACCTCTCCGCCGGCGATGCAGTTGCCGCATTTGCCGATGCCGCACTTCATGCGCCGCTCTGCCGATATGCTGACGTTGACCTTCTCGACGCCCTTTTCCCGCAGTTTGTCCACCGTGGGCTTGAACATGGCCGGGGGGCCGCAGATCACGGCCGAGGAATCCGGGGCAACCTCCGCCTGCTCCACCAGCTGGCTGACGTAGCCCACCGGCCCCTGCCAGCTTTCGTCTCCCCGGTCCACGGTGACCTGCACATCGGCGTGCTGCTGCCACTGCTGCAGTTCCTCCCTGAAAATGATCTCGTCCGGGTTGCGGGCGCCGTAAAATATCTGGAGGGTGCCGAATTTGTGGGGCTCGGCCAGCACCGTGGTGATCAGGCTGCGCAGGGGAGCCAGGCCGATGCCTCCGGCCACAAAGACCAGGTCGAAGCCGTACAGCTGCTCCAGGGGGAACCCGTTGCCGTAGGGGCCCCGGACGGCCACCGTCCTGCCCTCCCCCAGGGAATCCAGAAAATCGGTGAGGCGGCCCACCCGTTTGATGCACAGTTGGAAGTGGTCCCTCGTCAGGGGAGAGGAGGTGAGCGAGATGGGAGCCTCGCCCAGACCGGCCAGGCTGAGCTCCACGAACTGCCCCGGCTGGAAGGTAAAGTCTTTCTGGCGGCGGGGGTCCTTGAACTCCAGATGGTACAGTTTGGTGTCGGGTGACAGGGGCACAATGCGCCGGATAACGGCCGGATGGGGCAGAAATTCGTTGTCCATGTCTATCGTAGGATGTATAGGCAGGCATTTTTTATACTTTTCAGGCCGCCCAGGGAAACACGTTGCCCACTCCCAGGGAGACCAGCAGGGACACCAGGATGACGGGGGCCAGGGGATAGCCGGGAAAAATGTCTACATAGTCCACCCATTCAGAGAGCGTCCGGATGGTATCCGGGGACAGACCTTCGTGGTTCGGCGAGGCCAGCACCCGGTCGAACCCGGCCCGGGATGGGGCAACCAGGCTCCGCAGCAGCGAGGGGGAGACGGGCATCTGTACCACCCGGCCGTCGCGCACCCCGATGTGCTCCGCCAGCAGAGCCCCGGCCAGGCTTTCGGAAATCCGCACCCTCCGGGTGTGGGGCACATAGGGGGCCAGAAGGTCCGCGGTCAACGCCCCCGCCAGCAGGGCCACCAGGCCGGGAAAGGCCAGCCAGAGTCGGGCCAGCAGATAAGCAGCGGCCCCCACCCCGGTAGGCAGCAGGGCAAAGCCGGCCAGCCGGAGCAGGTGCCCCTGGCTAGCCAGGGTCACCGCCCCCACCAGAAAAAAGTGGGCCAAGGAAGCCAGGGCCAGCGCCAGCAAGAAGGAGGGAGCGAAGGCCGTGCCGTCGGGAAAAAGGGGGAACAGGGCAGTGATACCCATGAGGAGTTTGGCGTCTCCGCCGCCGAACAGCCCCGCCCGCCACAGGGCCCAGGACAGAGCCCAGGCCAGAGCCCAGGCCAGGCCCACCGGGACGGCCACCATGAACCAGAGACAGCCCGTGTAGACCCGCAGAGCACTCACTGCCAGCCCGGCAGCCATCATGCTCAGGGTCAGACGGTTGGGAATCTCCCTGGTTTTGACATCCACGTAGGCGGCAGCGGCGGTTCCGGCCACCGCCACCCCCGCCACCAGGGTCTCCAGC
>DSCA01000053.1 GCA_011049295.1 Thermoplasmatales archaeon | reverse complement strand
TTCATGGCAAGATTATAGACCTTCCAATTCGTTTGAAGTTTACGGTCTATCCGCTTCTGCTTCTTGCATCCCATCCGTTTGCTACATAACGGAGCCCCTTTATTTACTTACCGGACAACGCCTATTTTTCCCAAAACCTTTTTTAACGGGTGGCGGATATAAGCGCATGGTTGATGAGCGCGAAATGGAGCATCTGCGCGTGGTTCTTGATTACCTTCCCTGTGATAACTGTGAAGAGGTGACCACGGAAGAAGAGCGCACCTACCTGTGTACTGTGTGCCATCGGCTGAGCCGCAACGTGGTGGCCGAGATAACCGTTCCCCGGTGGCGGGCCCAGGACGGCGAGGTTATACCCGTTGAGGGGCGAGACATCGAGGAGCTGCGCCCCGACGTGTCCATTTTCGAGGAAGAGGAGGAGCCCGAGGTGGAGGAATACGAGCAGCTGGAGGTTCTGGAAATCGGGGTTGAGGTGGAGGTTCCCGAGGAAGAGGAAAGCGAGGAATGTCTGCCCGAATGGGAAACCGTGGACACCGGTGCCTACACCCACGGCGAGTATACCCTGTACACCAAGGAGGTGGAGCTGCGCGGAGGCCGCCAACAGCGCATCTATTTCTTCAGCAAAAAGGAGAAGCAGGATGCCGAGCCCTGCTCCCTGCCCGAGGGCTATAAGGTCAAGGTCAACCAAAAAACCGGGTTGCCCGTACTCAAGAAAGCAGACTAGCCACGATGCATCTCCAGGATTTCGACTACCATCTTCCCGAGCGGGCTATCGCCCAGCAGCCCTGGGTTCCCCGCGACCAGTGCAAGATGCTGGTGCTCCATCAGGGCATCCACCACCGTATTTTTTCGGACCTTGTTGACTACCTGCAGGATGGCGACGTCCTGGTCATCAACGACACCCGGGTCCGGCACGCCCGGCTGCATGCACACAAGGACACGGGCGGCAAGCTGGAGCTCCTGGTGTTGGATAAAAGCGAGGGGTTCTACACCTGTCTGGTCAGGGGAAAGGTACGGCGGGGCACCGTTTTTTATCTGGATGCAGACCCCGCCGTGCAGGGCACCGTGCTGGCCAAAAACGGTGGCCAGTGCCGGGTGGAGCTGCCCCTGAGCATGGAGGAGGTGGAGCAACGGGGAGAGATGCCCCTCCCCTCCTACATCAGGGAGGAGGTGGACCGGGAGACGGCCCAGATGTACCAGACCACCTATGCCCGGGAGGCGGGCTCGGTGGCGGCTCCCACCGCCGGTCTGCATTTCACCCCCCGGCTGCTGGAGACCCTGCGGGGGAGGGGGGTGGCCATCGCTCCGCTCACCCTGCACGTGGGCATGGGTACCTTTATGCCCATCCGGAGCCCCCGCATCGAGGAGCACCAGATGGAGCCCGAATACTACCAGATAAGCGAGGACACGGCACGAGCCCTCAATCAGGCCGTTCAGCAGGGACGACGGGTGATTGCCGTGGGCACCACCACGGTTAAGGCGCTGGAGAGCGCCGCCAGCCGGGGCCTGGTCACAGCCGGCCAGGGATGGAGCAACCTGTTCATCTATCCCGGCTACCGTTTCCGCTCGCCGCTCACCGGCATTCTCACCAATTTCCATCTGCCCCGGTCCACCCCCCTGCTTCTGACCTGTGCCTTCGCCGGCAGGGAGCCCATCCTGAGGGCCTATGGGGAGGCACTGGACCGGGGATACCGGTTTCTGAGCTTTGGAGACGCCATGCTCATCCTGGAGGGGGGACGTGTTTGAGGTGATGGAGCGCCAGGGGCGGGCGCGCATCGGACGGCTGCACACATCCCACGGAATCCTGGAGACCCCGGTGTTTCTGCCGGTGGCCACCAAGGCCGTCGTCAAGACCCTGACTCCGGCGGAGGCCTGGGAGGCAGGCTGCCGGGGAGTGATCGTCAACGCCCTCCACCTGTACCGCCGGGGCATGGACCGGATTCGGCGGGCGGGAGGCATCCATGCTTTTATGGGATGGCCGGGGGTGGTGGTCAGCGACAGCGGGGGCTTTCAGTCCAT
>DSCA01000186.1 GCA_011049295.1 Thermoplasmatales archaeon | reverse complement strand
CTCCCCCCTCCGCCGCCCCCTCCGGCAAGATTAGAATGATTTAAATATCGGAACAAAGATTAATCGGGGCGGACATGAAAACCCTGGTGCTGTGCATAGACCGAGACGACGATTTGGGAAGAAAGACCGGCATCGAATCACCGGTCGTGGGCAGAGATGCCAACCTCCATGCCGCCGAAGCACTGGCCCTAGCTGACCCGGAAGAATCAGACGTAAACTGCATGTTTTCGGCCATTGCCACCTACGACAAGCTGGACCACGACGGGGAGGTAGCCACCGTGTGCGGCAGCGCCAGCGTGGGTCCCGATTCCGACACCGTGATTGCCCGACAGGTGGACCTGGTGCTGGAGAGCGTGGAGCCGGACCGGGTTATCGTGGTCACCGACGGCGAGGAAGACGAATACCTGCTCCCCATCATCCAGTCCCGCATCAAGGTGGACGCCGTCAAGAGGGTGGTGGTCAGGCAGAGCGAGACCCTGGAGGGCACCTACTACCTGATCTCCCGGTTCATGGAGGACGAAAAGATGCAGCGGAAGTTTATGCTGCCCATCGCCCTCGTCCTGTTCGTGTGGGGGCTGTCTGCCCTTTTGGGCTCCGCTGCCTGGGGCTTCGCCACCATCCTCCTGGTGCTGGGGGGCTATCTGCTGGCCAAGGTCTTCCACCTGCAGGGACTGGTGGCCCGCCTGGGCAAGGAGGTCATCGCCGGTCTGCGCAGTGGACGCATATCGCTGTTTGCCAACCTCCTGGCCCTGTTCATCCTGGTCAGTGCGGTCATCGCCGCCTACAACGTGGTGACCAACCTGGACCCGGAGCCGGAGGCAATCCTGGAATACGCCCTTCGCTTCCTGGACGAGGTGGTCTGGTGGTTCGTGCTGGCAATGCTGATTTCGACAGCTGGCCGGTTCACCGACGTGTATTTCAAGGAAAAACGGGTGCTGTGGGGCTACGTCATTTTGCCCTTCTCCCTGGTGGCCTTCGGATTCATCTTTTCTGCCTCCACGGACATGCTGATAAAGATTCTGTATCACTCGGAGCCACTGCAGTACCTGCTCACCATACCCTTTCTCACCCAGGTGACCATCGGGGTGCTCATCGGGTTCATCGGCACCGTCATATACCACATCGCCGAGGACATGTACGGCACCGGGAACCGTGAGAAGCATTAATAAACGGAGGGGGCATTAGGGCGATAATGTCCGGGTTGTTCATTCTGGCCATTCTGCTGGCCGTCTGGCTGCTCATCCTCTATGCGGTGCAGCGCCGCGAACGAGCCTCGCTGTCCCTGTGGGGCCCCATCCTCATGTGGAAGACAGAGAAGGGGAAAAAGCTGATTGCCCGCATAGCCCGAAAACGGCGCTTCTGGCGCATCTACGCCGATGCAGGCATCGTCATCTCCCTGGTGGTCATGGTGGCCACCTTCGCCCTTATTCTGTGGAACGTATATCTCACCTTCCAGATAGCACCAGAAAATGCCCCCTCCCCCCAGATGCTCATCGGGCTGCCCGGCATCAACCCGGTAATTCCCATCGGCTACGGGATTCTGGCCATTGCGGTGGCCATCATCGTGCATGAGTTCTCCCACGGCATCCTGGCCATGGTGGGAAAAATCAAGGTCAAGGCCCTGGGTCTCATCTTTCTCATCGTTCCCATCGGGGCCTTCGTGGAGCCGGACGAGGAGGAAATGGAGCAGGTATCCGCCCGCAAGCGCTCCCGGGTGTTCGCCGCCGGGCCCACCACCAACCTCATTTTGGCCCTGGCGTGCGCCCTGGTTTTTTCCAGCCTGCTGGTGGGCTCCGTGTCTCCAGCCGTGGAGGGAGTGATGGTCACCGGCACGGTTCCCGACGGGCCGTTCGACGTGGCCGGCACCCAGGCCTGGAGCGCCGTCACCGCCATCAACGGCACCGCCGTATCCGACATGGAGCGATACGAGGAGCTGGTGGAGCGCCTGAGCCCCCATGTCACCTACAACGTCACCGTGTTTCACGGAGGGTCCACCGCCCTGGCCCCCGTTCGGGGGGG
>DSCA01000094.1 GCA_011049295.1 Thermoplasmatales archaeon | reverse complement strand
ACTTTTTATTGGTATCTTTTCTCTCAAAACGTGTTTTTTTACTGGCATTTTTAGCCCTTGAGGTCATTATTTTCTTTAAACCGACAGAGTATAAAAAGTTTTGGTAGTAAAAAAAGGCCCGGGCCGGGATTTGAACCCGGCACAGAGGATCCACAGTCCCATATGTTACCAGACTACACTACCCGGGCCAGTCTGCTCCAAAAAGAATGCGTCATCCTATTTTAGTATTTTGCACGCTACAGCAGCCACAGGCTCAGGAGACAGAGGACCAGCAGCAGCATCCACTCCCCGTCCAGCAGCAACCCGTAGTGCATCTTGGGAGCCGGCCGCTCCCGGGCCAGATACAAAATGTAGGCGTAACCGAAGACCAGGCAGAAAACAAAGACCGGTGCAAAGAGTCGGAAGGACGGCTGCTGCAGGGCAAAAAACAGCCACACCAGCAGCGAGGTATTGAGAGCCAAAAGCAGGCGGCGGGTGTGGGCCACCCCCAGCACCACGGGGACGGTGCGCACCCCGGCAGAGCGGTCTCCCTGCACGTCCCGCAGGTCAAACAGCATGGTGTTGATGAGACCCTTGACAAAAATGAGGGAAAACATGAGCAGGACCGCCGGTGCACGGAAGGCAAACACCGCCGGCAAAAGCGCCGCCTCCAGGGCCCAGGACAGGGACACCGTGGCATTCTTGCCGATGAACCGGTCCTTGAGGCGGGTTCCCCCGATGCGCAGGCTGTACAGGAGGCCCACCCCCAGGGGAATGCACAGCACGGGGAGGGTGCCCAGGGCCACCGTGCCCCCCATGGCCAGGGCGGCCAGATAGCAGGCGGCGGCGATGGCCAGCAGGAGCCGGGGCTCGGAAACGAAGTAGCGGGCCCGCTCCGGGAAGTTGAGGGCGTCCTCGTGCCGGTCGGTGGCCAGGTTGAGGGTATAAATGCTGAAGGTGACCAGAAAGGCGCTGGACAGCAGGACCGGGTGGAGGGGAAGGTCGTACAGCAGGAAGGCCAGGGCGGCCACGGACATCCCGCTCAGCGCTACGTTTATAGGCGAAAATAGGAACAGCGAAAGGAATGCGTGGAGTCCGGCCCGGAGCGCCTCAGACGTCTTCCACAGCCAGTGGCCGTGCCCGACTCCTGTAGTGTTCAAATAGCTCTCTACCCCAATTTATCGCCCCTTGGTGTTTACTCACGAGGTCGTGAGAAACGTCGTACACTCCGTCCATGCCGAATAAGCCCAGTGACAGCATGGACTCGGTGACCGTAAAAGCCACCCGTACCGGCTCGTCGATAACCCACATGCCCAGGTGGGAATCTCCCAGCGTCTGCCGGAGGCCGGTTCGGTCCTTGTTTTTCAATTCGCCCAGCACCTCCTCCGTTATCACCAGCTGCACGTCGGCACCCCGCTTCAGAAGTTTCTGTATCAGGGTGACGAATTGGTCCACGAAAACGGGGGATACGCCCCGGAGCTGCTGGGCCCGGGTGGCAAAGTCGATGAAAATGCCAAAGGTCTTGAAAATGTCCTTGACCGAGGAGGTGACCACGTCGTAGCTCTGGATTTCCCCTAGCCTGTCCAGGAACGGCCGGGGGATGGCCTGCACGTCGTGGGTCAGCCAGAAATTGCGGTGTTTGTTGAGGACCGCCATGGTGTCTATGGTGTCGGAGAGTTTGCCGGCCACGATGCGGCCCAGGGCGGTGAGGTGGTACCCGTCGTCCCGCTCCTCCAGCAGCTGCTCCTTTTCCAGGTCGCGGGCGGCGTGGATGACCGTGGATGCGCTAACCCCGATGGCCTCGCGCATTGCTCCTGAGGGCTGCGGCCCGTCCATGAGTCCGATCATTATTTTGGTCCTCACGCTCGAGGAGGTGATGAATTTCAGGAGGTCTCCGACCTCGTCGTACCGGGCATAGTCCTTCCTCCCCATGCGTTAGCAATATTGTTTTCTGGTATTTATAATGTTCGAAGTATTATTTATTGTAAACGGTGGACAAAATTGTTCTACCGGGACAACTGCCTCATGAGGGGGAGGGCAGCAGGCGCCGCACCGTCTCCGCCAGCTTGGGAACCGTGGGATACCGGT
>DSCA01000108.1 GCA_011049295.1 Thermoplasmatales archaeon | reverse complement strand
GGCCAGGTCGATGATCTGCCGGGCCTCCGCCGAGGCAGAGAGGTTGTAGTCCACCTGAGTGGGACGGTCGAAGGCCTGCCGGATTTCGTAGGGCATGAGAGAGCTAAACTTGGCCCGCTGGGTGTGGAAGGAGCCGTCCAGAATGTTGAGGCCCTCCACCCCGATGAGCTCCCCCTCCCGGTCGTAGTCGGTGGCCACGATAACCCGGTCGGCCTCCCCCGCCAGCTTTTTGAGGGCCTCAGCTATGCTCTTGTTGCTGATTTTTTTCACCGGGTCCACATCCACCAGTTTCAGGGGGGAAATTGCATCCCACCGGTTGTATTCACGGGGGTAGTCCAGCTTGATGATGTGGCCGCGCAGCCCGATGACCCACCACCGGTCTCCGTTTTCAAACGTGTAGCAGGGGACGCCGCCCACCCGGGACTGCTTGACCCTGCCCTCTGACAGAATGTAGGCGATGCGGCGGGCAGCCATGTTCTTCTCGCAGATGACCAGGTTGTTCATTGTTGGCTCAACACCTTATTCAGTGCCTGTAAAAATGCTTTGTCCCTCCCCGCAGGGATGTCCGCACCGGCGGCGATGGGATGTCCCCCTCCTGTTCCCCCCACCTCCGCCGCCGCCTGCTGCATGCCGGCTGCCAGGTCCAGCCCCTTCTCCACCAGGGACGGGGTGCCCCGACCGGAAACCCCGATGGTGTCGCCGTCGTCGGTGAGGGCTATCACTGGCTTGTGGATGTCGAAGGCGGGCAGATAGGTCATGGACAGGCCGGCGCACACCCCCTTCAGGGAGCCGTTTTTGAGGTAAAAATAGGTCAGGTGGGAGAGCTCCTGCGGCTGCTCTTTTTCCAGGGCCCGCATCTCGTGGCGGATGGCCGCCCGGTATCCCTGCTGCAGCTCCTGGGCTTTTTCCAGAGCGCCGGGGCTTCCCAGGCAGAGGGCGATACCCACCCCGTTGTTGCCCTCCCGGGCGCAGGCATTGAGCTTGGAGGCGAGATCGTACAGGGGGCCGAATCTTTTGCCCGCCGGCACGGTCTGCATCAGCGCTATTTCATCCGCCTGCTGCTCCACCAGGTGGAGGGCCAGGGCGGAGAGCAGTTTTTTTTGCTCCTGCGGGGACAGGTCGTCGAAGCTCTTGAGGGAATCGATGTCCAGTTTTTTGAGGAACTGCAGGGCGCCGTCCCCGGCAAACCCGGTGAAGAAGGGCTCGATGGACTCCTCCAGGGCGTCCATCAGGCTGGTGGCGGGATTGAACGCGGGGCGCTCCTCCAGGGTGATGTGGCCGGCCTCCACCGCCCTTTCCAGGATGCTCCGATTGTAGCCGCTAAACCCGTCCCGGTCCTGTTTGTCTCCAATGGCCCCGGCGATGGCCAGCTCCGCCAGGTCCAGGTTGTGCTCGTCCAGGGCCAGGGCCAGGGCCAGGGCGGCGGAGGCCCCGCAGGCCTCCGTACTGCCGTCCAGGCCGTAACTGCGCACGTTCAGGTTGATGCCGTCGGTCAGCTCGCCCTGCATGATGTGGTGGTCGCAGAGGATGGCGGTACCGGGCAGCGCTGTCAGCTCCTCCAGGTTGCTGCTTCCCAGGTCGCACCAGATGACCACCCGGTTTTCCTCTTTTTCCATTCCCTGGGTGAGCTGGGAGCTGGTCTGTTTGATGGTGAGGTGAAATCCGTACCCGGCGCGGTGCAGGGCCAGGGCGGTGATGGAGGCGGCGGCCAGTCCGTCTGCATCATTGTGAGAAACGACTCTGACGCGCTCCCCCGAGGGAAGAGAGCTAATCACTTCGGCAGCGTGGCCAGCCGCCGTTTCCAATTTCATGCCCCGCAACTCTCACCTCCGTTTTAAAATTTTGGGGAGGTTCAGATGCCAGAGGAATGCACCTGCTACCAGCAGCAGCGAGACCAGGGCCAGGTGGTATCCGACGCCGGGTGACCAGGAGCAATAGACGGCTGCCGTGGCGCTGCCCGGAACGGACAGGTCTATGGTGCCCGATCCCCAGAGGCTGCCGGTGATGATTTCAGCGGCGGTTCCCATGCCGTAAGTGAAGGCGCCCACCGCCCCGGCCAGCGCTCCCAGCGTGGGC
>DSCA01000191.1 GCA_011049295.1 Thermoplasmatales archaeon | reverse complement strand
GTGGCAAACGTCTTGTGGAGGTTGAGGTGCACGATGTCGAAGCCCATGTCTCCGGGCCGGGCCTTGCCCATGATGGCGTTGAGGTTGGCACCGTCGTAGTAGAGGAGGGCCCCCGCCTCCCTGACCATCCGGGAAATGGAGAGGATGTCGGTTTCAAACATGCCCAGGGTGTTGGGGTTGGTGAGCATGAAGGCCGCCGTTTTCTGGGAGAGAGCGGCCTGCAGGGCATCCAGGTCCACCCGGCCCCGGCGGGAGGGAATCTCCACCACCTCGTAGCCGGCCATGCGGGCGGAGGCGGGATTGGTGCCGTGGGCGGAATCCGGAACGATGACCTCCGTCCGCTCCTCCCCCCTCTCCCGGTGGTAGGCCTGGGCGATGAGCATCCCGGCGAACTCCCCGTGGGCCCCGGCGATGGGCTGCAGGGAAAAGGCATCCATGCCGGTGATGCGGCACAGGGCCCCCTCCAGCTCGTACATGCAGGCCAGGGCTCCCTGCACGGTGGCCTCGTCCTGATAGGGATGGAGATGGGTGAAATGCTCATCATGGGCCACCTTTTCCAGGACTTTGGGGGTGTACTTCATGGTGCAGGAGCCCAGGGGATAGATGCCGGTGTCCACTCCGTAGTTCATCTGGCTGAGACGGGTGAAGTGCCGCACCACCGTCCGCTCATCCAGCTGGGGAAGAGAAAGGCCAGAGCGCTGCAGGTGAGGGGGCAGGGGAATCTCCACCCGGTCGGGGGACGCAGGGGAGCCCCCCAGCTCGTTGAGCAGAGGCTCGTCATACCGGGCCATCCTATACATGGTGCGCCTCCAGAATGGCGGCTGTGGCCTCCACCAGGCGGTCAATCATCTCCCGGGAATGCATCTCGGTCACCCCGTACAGCAGCCCGTTGTCCGGTCCGGGAAAGCGCAATCCCAGGGGAAGGCCGCCATGCAGGTTGCGGGTCAGCAGCTCCCGGTTCAGACAGCCAGCGTCCATGGGGGGAACGGCCACGAACTCGTTGAAAAAATCTGTGCCAAACGGCAGGTGGAATCCCAGGTCGGCCAGGCGCTCAGCCGCATACCGTGCTTTCTCCATGTTGTCCACGGCCAGACGGCGCAGGCCCTCCGGTCCCAGCAGCGCCACGTAGGCCACGAAGGCAACGGCACACAGTGCCTGGTTGGAGCAGATGTTGCTGGTGGCCTTCTCCCGCCGGATGTGCTGCTCCCGGGTCTGCATGGTCATGCAGAAGGCCCGTCGTCCCTGGCTGTCCCGGGTGGCCCCGATGATTCGACCCGGCATCTGCCGGATGTGCTCCCGGCGGCAGGCAAACAGCCCCAGACGGAGCCCCCCGAAGTTCAGGTGGTTGCCCATCCATCCGTCGCCAATCACCACGTCCGCCCCCATCTGGGTGGGCGGGGTGGCAACGGCCAGGAGCAGGGGGTCCACGCCCATCACCAGCAGGGCGCCGGTGCGCTCCTTGAGCCGACGGAGGGCGTCTCCGCGGTGCTCGATGAGCCCGTAGAAGCTGGGCGTCTCCAGGTATATGCCGGCCACGTCGTCGGCCGGTACGGCGTCCAAGTCCACCCGCCCGTCGTCGCCCACCGGCATTTCACGGATCTCCAGATCGATGTTGCGGACGTAGTTGGCCAGCACCGATTTTTTGACCCAGGGAAGGTTGGCCGGGATGAAAAAATTTTTTTTCCTGCCGATGCGTTTGGCCATGCGGGCGGCTTCTCCCAGCGCGGTGGCCGCATCGTACATGGACACGTTGGCCGCATCCATGCCCGTCAGCTCACACACCACCGACTGGTATTCGAACATGGCCTGCAGGATTCCCTGGGAGAATTCTGGCTGGTAGGGCGTGTAGGCCGTGTAGAATTCGCTTCTGGACAGGAGGTGGGTGACGGCCGGAGGCACGTAGTGGGGCTGGATGCCGCCCCCCAGAAAGCTGGGCAGGTGGTAAAACGGGGTGTTGCGGCGGCCCAGAGTCCGGAGATCCTCCTCCACCTCCTGCTGGCTCCGGCCGGGCGGCAGGTCCAGAGAGGAAATGCGTATTTCCGGGGGGATGGTCTCGAACAGGCTGTGGATATCCTCGATGCCGAGG
>DSCA01000171.1 GCA_011049295.1 Thermoplasmatales archaeon | reverse complement strand
GTGATGAAGGACAGGGTGTGTTGATTTTGAATTGCCTGACGCCACTTCCCGCTACAGTAATCGGTGGTTGAAACAAAAAATATGAGAGAAAATTCTCTAATGTGACAAAGTCAAATTAAAAATATTTTAACAATTCATATAGTGGTATGAAAAAAATAGTGTGGGACAGAAAAAGCAAGGCTCTGCCAGAGCCGGGAATAGAGGATGCATTCAAGGCCCCTGCCGTGGCGGTGGAAATCCTGAACGACGAGGGAGAGCCCCTCGACACCTCCTTTGACCTGGTAAAATTCACCACAGAGATAGCCTCCCTGCTGACCGAATAACAAAAGAAGTAGCGGGGCGTGGATTTGAACCACGGATCTTCGGGTATCTCTAAGCCCCTCTCCTTTGGGTGCAAAGCACCTTTCTCAAAGGGTCTTATATGAGCCCGACGGGTTTTCCTGACTACCCCACCCCGCTAATACGGACCGAACATACATACGGGTGTTTCTATTTTAAATTTTTGGGCGGCGGCCAGGGGCAGAGCGCTGCGAAATCCATAAATAACGACAGGGCATTGTACCATGGATAGCATGAAGATTACCACCGTGCTGCCTGTTTTTTGCGTTCTGGCTGTGCTCGTGGCCCCTCTGCTGCTGGGGCCGGTCTTGGCCGAGCAGGAGGAGCAGACGGAGGTCCGCTATGTGATATGCGGCGAGGAGGAATGGCATGAGGAGCGGGAGTGTCTGTCTCCCAGCCAGGCGGATGCCGTGGTCCGGGTTATGGAGCGGGTGCACCAGGGCCTGCGGGCGCTGCGCACGGCCTCCACCGCCGAGGAGATGGCGGCGGCCCGGGAGTCTCTGCTGGAGGAGATGGCCGGCCTGAGCTGGCTGAAAATATTTGTTTACCTGGTGGACCTGCTGGAGGACGTGATTGACTCCTATATTACCCCCTGGACCACGGTTACCGTGGGTGCCCATATCTTCAGCTTGGGGCACGGCAGGGCCTTCATACCCCTGGACTGCCATCTGCCTCTGGGGGTCACCCGCCAGACTTTTGTGGGCCTGCTGCTGCGCCCCGTGTGGTGGGATTACAACATGCTGAGTTACACCCTGGTGCGGCGGGGGAGCGTGTTTCCGCCCCGCATTGACTTCTGGGACACGCTGGGGAGACAGCAGGGGTTCATGGTGGGCTTTTTCGGCCTGCACCTGAGCGTTCTGCGGCCCCTGGCTCCGGATACCCACCTGTTCATGGGCCGGACGCTGTTTCTGGTGAACAAGGACCTGTTGTTGTAGATGGACTACGCAGCCCTGGGTTTCAAGGCCGGCCTGGAGATTCACCAGCAGCTGGACACCCACAAGTTGTTCTGCGCCTGTCCCTCCGTTATCACCGAAAACGTGGACTACACCTTTGAGCGGGAGTTGCGCCCCACCGGCTCCGAGCTGGGGGAGGTGGACCGGGCGGCGCTGGCCGAGGCCCGGCGGCAGCGACGGTTCGTGTACCGGGCGTCCCGGGCGGCCACCTGCCTGGTGGAGGCGGATGAGGAGCCCCCTCATGCGGCCAATGCCGAGGGCCTGGAGGTGTGTCTGACCGTGGCCACCCTGCTGGGATCCCGGGTGGTGGACGAGATTCAGTTCATGCGCAAAATCGTCATCGACGGGTCTGCCACCTCCGGTTTTCAGCGCACCGCCCTGGTGGCCCTGGGGGGAAAGGTGGACAGCATAGGCATCCAGACCATCTGCCTGGAGGAGGACGCCGCCCGTCTGCTGGAGGAGCGGGAAGGGACCGTTTATTATGGCCTGGACCGGCTGGGGATTCCTCTCATCGAAATTGTCACCGCCCCGGACATCACCTCTCCCCAGGAGGCAGAGGAGGTGGCCCTGCGCATAGGGAGACTGCTGCGGGCCACCAAGAAGGTCAAGCGGGGCCTGGGCACCATCCGGCAGGATCTCAACGTGTCCATCAGCGCCGGGAACCGGGTGGAGATCAAGGGGGTGCAGGATCTCCGAAGCATTCCCTCCATCCTGGAAAAAGAGGTGGAGCGGCAGCTGGAGCTGGCGGCGGTGGCCGAGGAGTTACAGAATAGGGTGAGCGACAGAGACCTCGCCGGGCAGGGGAGCCGGGAGGTCACCGACCTGTTTGTGGATACCTCGTCCCGGAC
>DSCA01000090.1 GCA_011049295.1 Thermoplasmatales archaeon | reverse complement strand
GGAATTTTATGCAAATAAAAGAAATAATGACCACGGACATAATATCGGTGAGTAAAAACGAGGACCTGCAGCACGTCATGGACCTGATGAAGAAGCACGACATCAGTAAGGTGCCCGTGCTGGACGGCGGCCAGTTGGTGGGCATTGTCACCGACAACGTGATTGCCGACAAACTGGGCAGTCTACGCAGCCGGGGGGTGCCGGCTTCCCACCTGCATGCCTCCACGGTTATGGACAAAAATTTTGAGAGCATATATCCCCAGATGGAGGTGAGGGAGATTCTTGCCACCGTGGGACGGCCCGGGCTGACCATGCTGCCCGTGCTGGAAAACCACGTGCTGGTGGGGGTGGTGACCAAGGCCGACCTGTTGCCCTTCGTCACCGTCGACAGGCCCGTGGGGGACATCATGACCGGGGCCGTGCACACCGTGAAGCCCGAGGACCGGGTGGTGCACGCCCGCCACCTGCTCTTCACCCACGACATCGCCCGCCTCCCTGTGGTGGAAGACGGCAGGGTGCAGGGCATTCTCTCCGATATGGAAATCGCCTTTGCCTTTGCCCACATCAAGCGCTCCATTCCCCTGGGCCAGCAGAATCACCGTCTGCGGGAGCTGCTGGTCAGCGACGTGATGAAAAAACCGGCTCTGGTGGTGGGGAGGGAGCGGACGGCCGGGGAGGCGGCGGCGGTGATGCTTGACAGCAACGTGGGATGTCTGCCGGTGGTGGACGGCCACGAAACCCTGGCCGGCATCGTCACCCGGACCGACCTGGTGCGTCTGCTGAACACCGCGTAGCAGCACCGGGATGACCGCTCACAGCAGAGGCTGCCGTTGCAGCCACTGGATGTCGCTGAGGTACAGCTCCCGGATGTCCTGCACGTCCAGCATGTTCAGGGCCATGCGCTCCAGTCCCAGCCCCCAGGCCAGGACCGGATGCTGGATGCCCAGAGGCTCCGTAACCTCGGGCCGGAAGATGCCCGACCCTCCCAGCTCCATCCATTTCCCCTGCCATCTGGCCTCCACGTCCATGGAGGGCTCGGTGTAGGGATAGTAGGAGGGACGGAAGCGCAGCTCCCGGAACCCCATTTTGGCATAGAACTGGTGCAGAATGCCGATGAGCTCGCCGAAGTCGGCATCCTCCTCGTACACGATTCCCTCCACCTGGTAAAACTCCGGCAGATGGGTGCTGTCGATGTTTTCTTTCCTGAACACCTTGCCGATGGAAAATATCTTGGCCGGGGGCTCCGGGTTGTGGGCCAGATAGCGGATGGTGTTGACCGTGGTGTGGGTGCGCAGCAGCACCCGCTCTGCCTCCCGGGGTGAAAACGTATATCCCCACCCCTGGGAGCCGGTGTCTCCGCCGTTTTCGTGCACCCGGGCAATGGTGCGCAGCAGTTTTTTGTCCACCTCCATGGAGGCTGGATGGCTGCAGTAAAAGGTATCCTGCATGTCCCGGGCCGGATGGTCCTGGGGAATAAACAGTACGTCCATGTCCCAGAAGCAGGACTCCACGAAGCCTCCGGTAATCTCGGTGAACCCCATCTCCACGAAGATGCGGCGGATGCGCTCCACCAGCTGCATCAGGGGATGGCGCTTTCCCGGAAAAGCGGCCGGGGCAAAGGCCCGCACGTCGTAGGGACGGAACTCCTTTTTTCGCCATTCTCCGCTGCGGATGAGCTGCGGTGTGAGCTGCACGATTTCGTCGGTTATCTCCAGGCCCGCTGCAGCCGCCTCCCGCCCTCTCTCGGTGAGCATGATGGTGCGCACGATGCATTCTTTTTCCTCCACCGCTCCCCGCTGGACCAGTTCCCGAAGCACCTGCTCGTCGGGGACCTCCCGTCCCTGGCTGACGGCCTGCAGCACCGCCTTTTCCGGAAGCGGGCTGGCCAGCGCCTTCTCGCCGTCTTCGGTGGGCACCAGCGCCTTCTCGCCGTCTCGCCTCTGGATGTCACACCAGCCCTTGCGCCGCAGCCAGCCCACGGCGATGCCCAGGTCGTCCGTTTTTTTCTGCAGGGAAGCGAAATCGGCGACCCCGTCCAGAACCAGCTGGAGCACGTTTTCCTCGGGCAGCCCCCGGGACAGAAATCGCTTTCCCTCTCCGGTTATCTGATAGTGGCTGCGTAACTCCTCGTGCATGGTGACCAGGCCCTTGGACTGCAACCAGG
>DSCA01000040.1 GCA_011049295.1 Thermoplasmatales archaeon | reverse complement strand
GATGAGGCCCGGGTCGCCCGGACCCGCGCCGGCCAGATAGACTTTTCCGAAGGAATTGGCCATGGTGTTGCCCTGTCCCGTTTGTTGCACACGGGTACTGTACAACAGGGATGCGGTACAATGCGCCTTTCCGGCCCATGACGCGTGAAACGGGCCGGAACCGCCCGAATGCACGCTCCCGAATCATGGCCCCGCGAGAAAGGTACCGCATGGCGACGCCCGATCTATCCGTAGTCATTCCCGTGTACAACGAGGAAGCCAACATCGAGCCCCTGTACCGGCGGCTGAAGCCGGTGCTGGAGGGCCTGGGCGAGCATGAAATCCTGTTCATCGACGACGGCAGCACCGATAGCACCTTCCCCCAAATCAGGGAGCTGCACCGGCGGGACGGACGGGTGCGATGCCTGCGGATGCGGCGCAACTTCGGGCAGACCCCCGCCCTGCTGGCCGGGTTTCAGGCGGCGCAGGGGGAGGTGGTGGTGACCATGGACGGGGACCTGCAGAACGATCCGGAGGACATCCCCCGGCTGCTGGAGCACCTGGACGGGCGGGACGTGGTGAGCGGATGGCGTCACCGGCGCCGGGACACGGTGGGCAAGCGGCTGGCCTCCCGGTTCTCCAACTGGCTGGCCCGCCGGCTGACCGGGCTGGAGGTGCACGACTTCGGATGCACCCTCAAGGCGTACCGTAAGGAATGCCTGGAGGGGCTGGAGCTGTACGGGGAGATGCACCGCTACATTCCGGCCGTCCTGGCCTGGCAGGGGTTCCGGGTGGGTGAGGTTCCGGTGCACCACCACCAGCGGCAGCGGGGACGCACCAAATACGGCCCGGGCCGCCTGCTCCGGGGTTTCTTCGACCTCGTCAACTTCAAGTTCTGGGCCGGCTATTCCACCCGCCCCCTGCACTTCTTCGGAGGGGTGGGGCTGGCCCTGCTGGGCGCCGGATTCGTCATCGGCCTCTACCTGGTGCTGCTCAAGCTGCTATATGGAGAAGAGCTCTCCGACCGCCCCCTGCTTCTGCTGGGCGTGCTGCTGATGGTAGTGGGCCTGCAGGTGTTCATCTTCGGCTTTCTGGCGGAGATTATGATAAGGAGCTACTACGCCGGGCGGCCTCCCTCCTACTCCATCCGGGAAAGGCTGGAGTGAGGGCGAAAAATAATTGTAGGGCGGGCATATTCAGGGACATGGGAGACAAAACGCTTCTCAGAAAGGGCAAGGTGAAGGAGGTCTACGACCGACACGACGGAACGCTGGAGTTCGTGTTCACCGACAACATCTCCGTGTTCGACAAAGTCATTCCCACCCGGATACCCCACAAGGGCGAGGTGCTGTGCCGCATCTCCGCCTTCTGGTTCCGGAAGTGCGAGGAGCTGGGCATCCAGACCCACTTTCTGGAGGCGGACGGCAACCGTATGCGGGTGAAAAAGTTCCGGATTATCACCGACTACGGGGCCATCGACCGACAGACCGCAGACTACGTGATACCCCTGGAGGTCATCGCCCGCTACTACGTGGCCGGCTCCCTCTACGAGCGCCTGCAGGACCGGGGCATGGAGTACGGACAGCGCCTCCCGGAGCCCCTGGTGGAGTTCACCACCAAGTTCGAGGAGCACGACCGCCACCTCACCGAAGAAGAGGCCCTGTCCATCGCCGGACTTAGCCCACGGGAGGCAGAGGACATCAAGCAGGCGGTGCTGGACATCGACGGCTACATGAACGAAAAGGTGGCAGAGCGGGGCCTGATTCACGTGGACGGCAAAAAGGAGTTTGCCTTCGACGAGGAGCGAACCCTGGTGGTGGTGGACACCTTCGGCACCCCGGATGAAGACCGGTTCTGGGACCGGGAAAAATACCGGCAGGGTGTGTTTGAGGAGCGGAGCAAGGAATTCGTGCGCTCCCACTACCGGAGCACCGGCTACTACGACGCACTGAAAAAGGCCCGCCGGGAGGGCAAACCGGAGCCGGACATCCCTCCCCTGCCCGCGGACATGACCCGGGAGGTCAGCCGCCTGTATATCGACATCTACGAGCAGATCACCGGCGAAGAGTTTTAAAGGGTCTTCAGGGCGTTTCAGGGACGGTGGACGCAGATATCGTCCAGGAGGCAGTCGCCGCAGCGGGGGCGGCGGGCCGTGCAGGTGTGACGGGCCAGCAGCCAGAACAGCAAGGCCAGGTGGTCCTGCCGCTCCGGAGGAATGTGCTCCCAGGGAAAAAAGGCGGTGAGGCAGCGCTGCATCTCCCCATAG
>DSCA01000067.1 GCA_011049295.1 Thermoplasmatales archaeon | reverse complement strand
TGGTGTTTGTGACGCTGAGGGCGTATCCCGTCCGGTATCTGCCGGGGGAGGATGAGCTGGTGTGGACGGGGGGTCTGGGGGTTACGGTGCGTTTTACGCCGGGGGTGGAGCCTTTGACCATGGCTGACGAGGTCGACCTGCTGGTTGTCACCCCGGAGGACTTCAGCGAGTCCCTGCAGCCTCTGGTGGAGCATAAGGATAGCTATGGGGTGGCCACCCGGCTGGTGACCCTGGAGGATGTGTATGGGGGTGTCTTTTTTGAGGTGCGGGGTCGGGATGAGGCGGAGCGGGTGAAGTATTTTATTAAAGACGCGGTGGAGGAGTGGGGCGTCCGGTATGTGATGCTGGTGGGGGGGCGGAACGGCGGTCTGCTGGAGGAGAAATGGTGGTGCCCGGTGCGCTACGCCCACCTGGACGACGGGTCCAACTGGGAGGCCAGCTACCTCAGCGACCTGTACTTTGCCGACATCTACAACCCGGACGGCTCCTTTTCCTCCTGGGACACCAACGGAAACGACCTGTTTGCCGAGTACAGCCTCATGAGCAAGGACATTCTGGATCTCTATCCCGACGTGTACGTGGGCCGGCTGGCCTGCCGCAACTCCTACGAGGTGGAGGTCATGGTGGACAAAATCATCACCTACGAGACCACCGCCCACGGCTCGGAATGGTTCCATCGCATGGTGGCGGTGGGCGGGGATTCGGCGCCGCGGGCCGGCGACCCCTGGTATGAGGGCGAGGAGGAAAACAAGGCGGCCCTGAGCTACATGGACGACTTTGAGGAGGTAACGCTGTGGACCTCGGACGGCTCCCTGTCCGGACCCCAGGACGTCATCGACGCGGTCAGCCGGGGCTGCGGCTTCCTGTTCTTCGACGGGCACGGCAACCCCATGAACTGGGCCACCCATCCGCCCCATGACGAGGAAACCTGGATTGACGGCCTGGGGGTGGGCGACATGCGCAAGCTGTCCAACGACGGCATGTATCCGGTGTGCGTGGTGGGCGGCTGCCACAACGGCCAGTTCAACGTCAGCCTGCTCAACCTGCTCAAGATATACGAGGGCTATCAGCACTGGTACAGTTATATATACAAGGGCGAGGTGAGCCCCGAGAGCTGGGCCTGGTGGATTACCCGGATGGCGGGGGGCGGGGCCATCGCCAGCTTGGGCTACACGGGTCTGGACTGGTTCGCCACCGGTGACGGTGACCAGGACGGCATTCCCGACTGCACCCAGTACCTGTCGGGCTTCATGCATGTCAACTTCTTCTGGGAGTACGGGGAGAATGGGCGGCGGATGCTGGGCGAGCTGCACGGAGAGACGGTGGCGGACTACATCAACGCCTTTTTCCCCACCACGGAAAAACTGGACTACAAGACGGCCGAGGAGTGGGCCCTGCTGGGAGACCCCAGCCTGATGGTGGGCGGCTATCCGTAAACATGCCCCTGGGCAAGCCATTCTATGAGCGGGACCCGGCAGCGGTAGCCCGGGAACTGCTGGGGCGGGTGCTGGTGGTGGACCGGGAGGCAGAGTGCTCCGGCGCCATCGTGGAAACCGAGGCCTACTACGGGCTCTCCGACCCGGCGTCCCGGGCCGCCAGGGGAAAAACCAAGCTCAGCCGCTGGATGTGGGAGGACGCCGGCACCTCCTTCGTCTACATGGTTCACGGCCACTGGCTGTTCAACGTGATTACCGAGCGGAGGGGGAAACCCTCCGGGGTGCTGATCCGGGCGGTGGAGCCCCGGGAAGGGGTGGAGGAGATGCGGAGACGGCGGCAGACAGACCGGGAAACCAATCTCACCTCGGGGCCGGGAAAGCTCACCCGGGCCCTGGGCATAACCGGCCGGGACAACGGCATAGCGGTGTACCTCCCCCGGTCATCCATCCGCATAGAGGAGGGAGAGAGGGCGGAAAACGTGGCCACCTCCCACCGCATCGGCGTGCGCAGCGACCTGCCCGAGCACCTGCGCTTTTTCATACCGGGCAACCCCTTTGTCTCCCGTTAGGGGCGGCGCAGCACGCAGAAATGGCGGGTAAGGCTCCGGTGGGCCCGCAGGGCATAGGCGTCCTCCCGGATGAACCGTTCCTGGGTTGAGGGGATGTACTGCTCGTCGGGGAGACCCACCACCGCCCGCCCCCCCGGGGGCAGCCATCGGTGCAGGGCCTGGAAGGCCCGGTGGTAGAGGTCGGTTCGGCTGTTGCCCACGTAGGTGGAGCGGCCGTAGGGCATGTCGGTGACCACCACGT
>DSCA01000106.1 GCA_011049295.1 Thermoplasmatales archaeon | reverse complement strand
GTTATGCCTCCAGCATCAAATTAGGTAATTACATATAAACCTAACTGTCGGACCGGCGCCTACACCCCCAGCAGCTGTCGGAATTCCTGCTCGTCGATGATTCTCAGGCCCAGCTCTTTGGCCCGGTCGTATTTGGAGCCCGGCTCCGTACCCACCACCACATAGTCCACCTTGCCGCTCACCGACGACGATGCCCGTCCCCCCCGGGATTCCACGGCTTCCTTGGCCTCCTCCCGGGTGAAGCCTTCCAGGCCGCCGGTGAACACGAAGGTCAGACCGTCCAGGCTGCCGCCCTGCCTCTCATACTCCATGCGCACTCCCAGTTCCTGCAGGCGGGATATTTCCTCCCGGTTGTGCTCCTCGGCAAAAAACTCCACCACGCTCCGGGCTATCTCCGGGCCTATTTCCGGAATGGCCTGCAACTCCTCTTCCGAGGCATCCATCAGGGCGTCCATGTTTTGGTAGCGCTCGGCCAGCAGGCGGGCAGTGTGCTCCCCCACATGGGGGATGCCCAGGGCGTAGATGACCCGGGCCAGGCTCTGCCCCTTGCTCTCTTCCAGGGCGTCCAGCAGGTTGTGGGCTGATTTTTGGGCAAAGCGGGGAAGTGCCGTGAGGTCCTCTTCGCCCAGCCGGTAGAGGTCGCTGATACGATTCACCAGTCCCCTTTCCACCAGCAAATCCACCGTTTTTCCACCCAGCCCCTCGATGTCCATGGCTCCTTTGGAGCCGAAGTGCTCGATGCTTCTCTTCAGCTGCGCCGGGCAGGACAGGCCCCCTGTGCACCGGTAGTAGGCGCCGTCCCGAACCACGTTGCTGCCGCAAACCGGGCAGGAGCCGGGCATCTCAAACTCTTTTTCTTTCCCGGTGCGCCTCTCCTTGAGTGACTCCACCACCTCGGGGATGACGTCTCCGGCCCGCATGACCTTCACCCAGTCCCCCTCCCGGATGTCGTTGTCCCGCAGGTAGTCCAGGTTGTGCAGGGTGGCCCGGGAGACCGTCACTCCCTTCACGTCCACCGGCTTGAGCAGGGCCACCGGAGTCAGGGTGCCGGTGCGCCCCACCTGCACGGCGATGCGCTGAATCTGGGTGACCTCCTTGCGGGGCGGAAACTTGTAGGCGATGGCCCACCGGGGGGAGCGGGTTTTGGTTCCCAGCCGCTCCCGGTACTCCAGCCGGTTGACCTTGGCCACAATGCCGTCGATTTCGTAGCCCAGGTCTTCCCGCTGTCCCTCCATTTTTTGATGGTAGGCAATGACCTCCTCCACGCTATGGCAGAGCTGGACGTGCTCGTTGACCTTCAGTCCCCAGGAGCGCAGCAGGCCCAGGGCATCCCAGTGCTCGTCCACCGTCAGGTCTCCCATTTCCACCTCCATGAGGTCGTAGAAGAAGATGTCCAGGGGTCGCTCCGCCGTCTCCCGGGGGTTCAGGCGGCGGAGGGAGCCGGCGGCAGCGTTGCGGGGGTTGGCCATGGGCTCCTTTCCCGTCTCCACTCGCTCCTGGTTCCATTTCTCGAATTCGTCAATGTGCATGATGACCTCTCCCCGGACCGCCAGGAAGGAGGGGAGGCCCCGCTCGCCCGGGCGCAGCTTGAGGGGCACGGCCCGGATGGTTTTGATGTTTTCGGTGACGTCTTCTCCTCGCATTCCGTCCCCCCGGGTGGCCCCCTGGGTGTAGATACCGTCTTCGTAGAGGATCTCCACGCTCAATCCGTCCAGTTTGGGCTCCACCACGTAGGAAACCCGCTCCACACCCAGCTCCCGTTTCACCCGGCGGTCGAAGGCCCGGAGCTCTGCCTCGTCGGCGGTGTCCAGGCTGAGCATGAGGGCCACGTGCTCCACCGTCCTGAATTCGTCGGCGGGCGGGGCCCCCACCCGCTGGGTGGGCGAATCGGGGGTGACCAGGTCGGGAAATCGCTCTTCCATCTCTTCCAGGCGCCGCTTGAGCCGGTCGTAGTGGGCATCTGATACCCGGGGCTGGTTTTTGACGTAGTACAGGTAGTCATGGCGGCGAATCTCCTCCCGCAGCGCCTCGATTTCCTCCTCTGCCTCCTCCCTGCTCAGGTCGGCCACGTCCTTTTTATCTTGGAGAGAATAGCCCATACTATCGGAGGGGCCAATCGTTTAAAAGGATTTGTGAAAAATAAAAAGGTTAGAGGTGGTGGCGGAGCAGGTCTTCCAGGTCAGCTACGTGCTGCTCCTTGTCTTTTTCCAGGTTCTCCCAGAACTTACGGCATTCCGGGCAGTCGGCGGCATCCTT
>DSCA01000168.1 GCA_011049295.1 Thermoplasmatales archaeon | reverse complement strand
GGGCGGTACAGCATGCTGTTGATGTGGAGGGGCACGAAGACACCATCGCGGTAAAACCCGTCCAGGGTGACCGTGGTGCCCGTCAATCCCTCCAGCTCGTCGTACATGCTCTCAAACTGGCCGTCCTGGTCGTAGTCGCTTCTGGCCAGGGTGTTGAACAGCCGGGCCTGGGGGCCGAAGGCAATGCTCTGGTTGCCGACGGTATATCCGTCATCGCAGGTGAGGATGCCCACCAGCTCCACGATTTCTCCGGGGAGGCGCACCGGAGCCCGGTACCATATGCCGTTGACGTAGCGGACGATGAGCATGTCGTTGCTCTGGATGCCCTTGATGGTCACCGGGCTGCCCTCCAGTCCGGCCAGCTCCTGGGCCATGCTTTCGTAGGTTCCATCTCGGTCGTAGTCGCTCCTGGCCGTGGAGTTTTCCAGGTACCTGGTGGGTCCGAACCAGACAGGGGTGTCGTCCACACGGTAGTATTCGCCGTCCCAGGTCAGGGTGCCCGCTACCTCCGTCAGGTTACCCATGGTTCGCTCCCATATCTGCTGCTGTATCATCTCTCCCTGGCAGTGCTGGCTGGCAACGCGGTTGCCGAAGGCATGGGCAAATCTGTGGGCAAAGGTGTGTGCCCACCGCAGGGGTCCCCTGCCCTCTCCTCCGCCGTCGCCTACGCCGTATCCGTCATCCTGCCCCTGGGGGCCAGTGCCGTTTCCGTTGTGTGCCGTTACCAGTGAGGAGGCGAAGACGCCGCCCATGAGCAGCAGACCCGCCACCCCAAGTGCTGCAATCACTAAGGTGCTTTTTTTCATGGTTTCACTTCCTGCACGTTCTGTGCATGGATTCAAGGCCCCCCACGCTTTATATTGTTTTACCCGAATTGAACCCAAATCATGCCCAAATCAGTCCCTATTCCATGCTCAGCACGATGAGAATAATCAGGGCCAGGCTCTCGAAAAGATGGGGCAGGAGGCCAAAGGGTCCCAGCCCGTACATGGTGTAGCCGAAAAGGGCGTGGATGGGAGGCAGCGACAGCACCGACTGGATGAGCAACACCCCGATGAAAAAGATGAGACCCAGCATGAAGCTGGACCTGGTCTGGGTATAGGTTTTCATGTAGATATAGAGGAGGCCGATGAGCAGAAAGACGTTGACGGTGATAACCACGCTGCTGGCCAGGTAGCGCAGCACCACAGAGCGGGGAACCGGCTCCTCCCGCGGCCAGGGGCCGCGCCGCTGCACCTCTCTTTCCTCCACGGCCACCGTACCGTAGGCCAGGGCCAGCCCCACTATGGTACCCAAGATAATGAGGGCCACGATGAGGGCAAACGCCTTTGCCGTATTCTTTTCAGCCATGCTGTCATCCTTCATTGTCCTTCCTCCTTTTTGTTCTTTTTCCCAATTTGATGCCAAATCTGCAGAAAAACATCCCGGTTTTCCTCCAGCATCTCCGACGGAAAATACATGGTGCCGTAGCCGCTGCCCATGGTGGTCACCAGACGGTTTTTCTGGAGCACGGTAAGGTGATGGCGCACCGTCTTGTAGTCCAGGCCCACCGCCTCCGCCAGCTCGTGGGCATTCATGGGCCTGGTGCTGAGCTGCTCGATGATTTTGCCCCTGCTCAGCCCGCCCGAGGTGCCAGCCAGCAGCCACCAGAGGAGTTTCTTCGCCGGTTTCAAACATGAAGGAAAGGTGAGCGCCCTTAAATCTCTTTTTGTAAGATAATTATCTCCGCTGGAAATGATTTTTCGCAACTTTTAAGTTGATGAAGCCGCTACATATAGTGTGCAGGAGAGTGTAGATATACACGATGTAATCACCAAGCTCTACAACGTTTATCTCAATAATTTTATTGCCAAACATCACAAAGGGAAAATTTATTCTCTAACGCAAACCGGCGGCCTCATGGAGGTAGTTAGAAGAACTCGTTCGCCTCTGTATGCATATCGAAATTGGCTTGACGAGTATAGAATGAGACTCTACAGACGCTACAAGAAAAACATTTCTTTTGACGAGTTAAAAGAAGCGCTTGAACCCCTCATACAATTGAGGGCTTTGAATAACTCCCATAATTTTCACATTTCCCGTTCCCGCATGCATCTGGCCCCCGAAACACCCCGTTTTCCGGGGGTTATCCCGTCATTGTATGCTGTTTTTCTGTGTTTTTACCCGTTTGTTACCTGGCTACCGCTAACCGCTTCCGTTCCAGGGTGACCAGCTGATACAGATTGTAGCCAAAATACTTGAACATCTCTTTCACCTGGACCCGCTCCCGGGTTGTCACCATGGTACGCT
>DSCA01000195.1 GCA_011049295.1 Thermoplasmatales archaeon | reverse complement strand
TATCTCTCTGATGTTGCACAGTGGTTACAGCCTTATTGGCTGGGCTAATCTGGAAACCGCGTGGGCGTCGCGTCTGGCTGGTAACATTTCTGGGTGTACCAAGGTTGCTCTGTGGAATGCTACTGTGCAGGCCTGGGATCCGGAGTACATCGTGGGCCTTCCCGACTATGACTTTGACGTGGAGATGGGCACAGCCATGTTTGTGTTCCGGCCGGAGGTTGCCACGCTGCCGTGGGACGGCGGCAGGACTATGCTGGTGCTGCCCCCGTAGCCCTCTTCCCTTGTTTTTTCGCTGTTTTGCTTCGGGCAACCCAATTTTTACAAAACCGTGAGCTCAGGGCTTCTTAAAGAAACCGTGGATGGCCTCCATGTGTGCATGGGCGGCGTCTCTGCCCAGTTGATAGTTTTCTTCTATGGTTTCCGGGCTGAAATCAAGGGCGTTTTTGGCGTGGGAGCCGGTGTACACCCGTACGCTCTCCACCCCCGAGTATTCCAGGAGCTTGACCATGTCGCAGGCTTTGCTGTCCACGAGGGTGCGGTAGAGTGCCTGCAGATAGTCCCGCAGGTCCTTTATTTCGTATTCCTCTTTGCCCTCTCCGCATTCTTTCGCCTCTTCCTCTTCGCCCAGTACCTCTCTAAACGGCGAGACCGCCAATATTTTCATCTTTTGCTGGGCGTCTCCGGGGGCCATCTGCAAGGCCGCTCCCAGGGGGAGCCCCTCGCATACTCCTCCGTCCACCAGGCAGTGCTTTCCCTCGGATTTTTCCAGAGGGGCCCATACGGGGGTAAAAACACCGGGTATGGCCATGGATGCCCCCACCGCGGTGGCCAGCGGGAGACCGCTGTCCCTGGTGGCATACCGCCGTGCTCCAGAGGTTAAATCGGCGATGACGCACTGAAAGGCGGGCCTGTGGAGTGATTCCCACGTTATGCTGTATCCTTTGAGGACTTTTTCCAGCTCATGGATTATCTTTTGGATGTCAATCAGCCCCCAGTCCAGCAGAAAATTGAGGCCCTCTCCCGGGGCCGGAATGCGGACCATCCTCCAGGGCTTCTGGTCCTTGAACTTGTCCTTTATGGATGCGCCGCTGATCAGCCGTCCGTTCTTTTTGACGGCCATCAGGCATCCGAACAGGGCGCCGCCGCTGGTGCCGATGATGTGGTCGGGAACGTAGTCCTCGTCCACACTGTCCCCGGCATAGATTCTCTCGTGTATGGCCTGCCATACCCCGGGGTAGGTGGTGGTATGGGCTCCGCCACCGGAGAGAACCACGACCTTCAGCCTTCCCTGGTCTGCCATCTTTTCATCCCGTGCAGGAATCACAACCGGCCGGGGGATATAAAAATAGTGATGCCTCTTAAAACAGGCGCTTCTGCTCCATTTCCCGGCGCAGGGTGCGAACGGTGTTCCATGAGCGTCGGGTGTACGGGGGGAGGTCGCCGTATCTCTGGAGCCATTTTTTGATGAAGGTGCGGGTACGCGGGTCAGAGGGGTAACCGCTTCCCAGGGGAACGTCCAGGCGGGGCTCCAGCTGGGCGGCAATGGCGGTCAGTTCCCGGTCCCGTTCCACCTTGGCCACGATGGAGGCGGCGGACACCACGGGATATCGGTCATCGGCCTCGTGCTCCGATACCACCTGTGCCTCTCCGCCCAGGTGCTCCCGAAAGGCGCTGCCAAACCATTCTTCGTCGGTGCTGGCCGCATCCAGATAATACACGTCGGCCCGGCGGCTTTGCGCCACCCTCACAAACAGGTGTACCTCCAGCTGGTTGATGGTCATGGTGGCCCGCAGGGCGTCTATGTCCTCGGGCTGCACGGTCACCGTTTGGCAGGTGCAGTGCTTTCTGATGAGACGGGCCAGTTCCTCCCGCCGCCGGGCAGAATGCTTTTTGGAGTCCCGGACCCCCATCTCGGCCAGCAGACTCTCCTGCCGGGGTGTGGCCCATACCCCGGCCACCACCAGGGGGCCGATGACCGGCCCCCGCCCCGCCTCGTCTATGCCGCAGATTAGGTCATCCATTCCATCAGCCTCCTCTGGCGGTCATCGCCGGGTGCCGGCTCCGCCAGGTCCTCCCGTATCTCTATTTCTCCGTATTTTCCGCCGCCACCGGGTATCACCCGGATGGATCCCTGCCGGAAGGCGGCAATGGCCCGGACCACGGCCGGCGCCGCCCGCTGGGCGATGTCCTCCAGGGGCACGTCCACCAGCACCGCTATTTCGCTTTCAAAGTGGTTCATCAGGTCCTCCCACTGCCGCTGCACGGCGACACTGCCTGGTGAGGCGTGCAGGGC
>DSCA01000020.1 GCA_011049295.1 Thermoplasmatales archaeon | reverse complement strand
CTGTACGTGTTTGCCCCGGACATCATTCCCCTTCTCAGGGACGCGGAGTCCTCCGACGTGGCCAAGCCCGTACAGTCGCTTTTTTTGTTCTTTCGCCTGGTCATGGAGCTGTTTACCAACCTGGTGGCCCTGGTCATCATGTACCTCATCGGGGCAGGCATTATAATGCTCAACGGGCGGCGCTCCTGAACGTGGGCTATAAATAGGGGTTTGTCATATTGTATCATGGAGGAAGAAATAGGCGTGGTGGAGCACTATTTCAACCACATCAGCGTGGCGGCCATCACCCTGACCAAGGGCTCCCTCCAGGTGGGGGACACCATACACGTGGTGGGGGCCACCACCGATTTCACCCAGCCCGTGCACTCCATGGAGATAGACAGGCAGCAAATCGACCATGCCTCTCCCGGCCAGTCCGTCGGCATCAAGACCACCGACCGGGTGCGAGAGGGAGACGTGGTGTACAAAGTAACTTCCTGATGGACAAAGTTTAAACCACGCTCCGCATTACAGTATTGGATGGGTGACATCGAGCACTATTTTTCAGCCATAGCCAGGGACGTGGAACGCTGCTACAAGGTAGCCCGGGAAGCCCGCGCCAAGGCATACGATCCCACACCCGAGGTGGAAATTCCCACCGCCAACGACTTTGCGGAGCGGGTGGAGGAGCTGGTGGGTCCGGAGGGCATCGCCGACAAAATTCGCTCCTACCTCCGGGATATGAGCCGAGAGAAGACGGCCATTTCCATCGCCGTGGACATCGCCGAGGAACAGGAAGGGGGGCTGGAGGCCACCGTGGACCAGGCGGTGCGCACCGGCCTGGCCATCCTCACCGAGGGCGTGCTGGTGGCTCCCATCGAGGGCATTTCAGAGATAAAACTGGCAAAAAACAGCGACGGGTCCTCCTACATCGACCTGTATTTCGCCGGCCCCATCCGCTCCGCCGGAGGAACGGGAGAGGCCATGAGCGTGCTCATCGCGGACATCGTGCGGCGCAAACTGAACATCGGACGCTACAAGCCCACGGAGGACGAGGTGGAGCGATACAAGGAGGAAATCCCTCTTTACGACCGCATCACCACCCTGCAGTATTCTCCCTCCCTGCAGGAAATCGAAATCATCGTCCGCAACTGCCCGGTGTGCATCAACGGCGAGGCCACCGAGGACCGGGAGGTTACCGGCAAACGGGACCTTCCCCGGGTGAGAACCAACAAGGTCCGGGGCGGGGCCTGCCTGGTGATTGCCGAGGGCCTGTGCCAGAAGGCCTCCAAAATTCTCAAGCACGTCCACCACATGGGCCTGGAGGGATGGGATTTTCTGTCCCAGTTCGTCCATGACGGGGGAGAGGAAGCCAACGGAATCGTTCCCTCCTCCAAGTACATGAAAAGCCTGATTGCCGGGCGCCCCGTGTTTTCCCATCCCTCCCGGAAGGGAGGGTTCCGGCTGCGATACGGCCGGGGCAGAACCTGCGGCCTGGCCTCCACCGCCATCCATCCCGCCACCATGCGCATCCTGGATGACTTTGTGGCCATCGGTACCCAGATGAAGACCGAGCGGCCGGGCAAGGGGACCATCGGCACCACCTGCGACGTCATCGAGGGGCCCCTGGTCCTGCTCAACAATGGAGACTTCGTGCAGGTGCAGTCCCTGGCGGAGGCCGACCGGGTCCAAAAGCACATCCGGGAAATCATCGACCTGGGCGAGATTCTCATTCCCTTCGGAGAGTTCGTGGAAAACAACGCCATCCTCCCCCAGGCCAGCTACTGCCACGAATGGTGGATTCAGGAGGTGCAGGAGAAGATGGGGGTGGACAGCGAGCGGGAGGCGGCAGAGAAGATAGCGGTGGCTCTGAGGCGCAACCCGGACCTGGCTGGTCTTTCGCCCCGGGAGGCATTTGCCGTGGCCGAACGCTTTGACCTGCCTCTCCATCCCTGTGCCAACTTGTTCTGGCACGACATCGCCCCGGGGCAGCTCCGCCAGCTGGCTGAGGCCCTCCGGGAGGCCACCTACGACCACGATGTCCTGTACATTCCTGCAAATCCTCAGGTCAAGGACATTCTGCTGGACCTGGGGGCCCTGCACCTGGAGCGGGACGGCTACCGGCTGGACCGCTACGCCTATCCCCTGCTGCGCTGCTGCGGCTACGAGGTGGAGGAGGGCCGGATGGTGCGCAGGCGGGAGATAGGGGAGATAGAAGAGGGTGAGAAAAACGACATCATGGCCCTGGTCTCCAGGCTGGCGGGGGTCACGGTCATGCCCCGGGCCCCCCAGCGCATCGGGGCCAGGATGGGACGGCCGGAGAAGGCGGCGGAGCGCACCATGAG
>DSCA01000013.1 GCA_011049295.1 Thermoplasmatales archaeon | reverse complement strand
GCCCCCCCCGCCGGCCTAAGGAATAGAGGTCAGGGAAGAGAGTAAGAATAGGGCAACAAAGTATGGGCTAGTGTCCAGTGTGGCCGCGACGACGGTCCTGTTCTCTTTTGCGGCGCTGCCTTCCGCTTCCCTTGTCCAGGGCTCAGCGGGCACCGGTCTGCAGGCGGCCCGGGGACCGGTGGGATGGTGGCGGCGGTCTCCGGTTACTGGGGATAGCCGCCCATCTGGAGGCTGGGGTCGCCCAGGAGGACCCACTGCTGCACCGTTTTTTCGTCGATGGCGTCCCATCCCAGGTCGGGGAACCACCAGCACTCGGGCAGGGTGAAGGACTTGAAGTGGCTGATGTAGCTGGTCTGGGTCTGCGTGTAGGCGGTGCCCAGGATGCCGTAGCCGTGCTCCGCGTACTGGCGGAAGAACTCCGAGGTTATCCAGCCGTCGCCGGCCCCCACCGTGCAGTACTCGCCCTCCCAGCCCCAGCCGTAGCCGGTGTTGCCCATGGTGGCGATGGCCCCGCTCTCCGGCATCTTCACCATGTACCAGCCCCAGCATTCGGGGGTGGGCTGCCCGTAGGTGTGCATGTAGAGGTTTTTGCCCAGCAGCAGCAGGAAGAAAATGTCCAGGACCGAAGGTATCAGAGATATGTTGAACTGGCTGTTGTGGCAGCCGCCCACCACCACCACCGGATACTGACCCGTGTTGGCCAGCTGTTTCATGGGGAAGGCCGGAAATTGCACCCAGGGGAAGAAGGGTGACACCTGGGTCACGGTGAGACCGTCCACCGAGCCGTACTGGCGGTTGCCGGGTATGCCGGGGTACTGGTCGCCCCAGTATCCGGGGCTGCCGTGGCCGGAGAAAAAGGCGAAGCCGTGGCCCCGGCTGAAGGCCTCAATCACATCCCTCTGGCCGGTGAAGCGGCCGTTGGAGGTCCACACGATGTCCCGCTCAAATCTCTCCGGCATGTAGTGGAGGGCGCCTCCCCGTCCGTGGAGGGATTTTTCGCCGGTGACCCATTCGCCCTCGTAATAGACCTCGGTGTGATAGCGGTAATCCTCGAACACCACCTCTCCGTTGCTGTTTTCTATCCACAGGTGCACGTCGGTGACGTTGCCGTAGGGCTGCGGGTCGTAGGACTTGCCCCGGATGTGCAGCACCCCGTCCGCGTAGGATACGTTGGCCCACCAGAAGAGGGTGTTGCAGTATGCTTCCCTTTCGCTGGGCTCGTAGTGGTAGTCGTCGCTGCCCAGGACGTCGCCCTCGGACACGGATACGATTTCCGTGATGGGCGGGGCCGGGTAGCCGTCCTGCAGGGCCGGGTTGAGGTGGTCATCGTGGTTGAATCTCAGGGAGGTAGAGGCGCCTCTGTCCAGGGTAACGTTGATGACGTCGGCGGGGCCGGTGACGCCCTGGTCGTTGGTGCTCTGGGCGTAGATGGTGTACTCTCCCTCGGGAAGACCGGTGGTGTCCCACTGGAAGTCCAGGTCGTGCTGGTCCAGGAAGCCGTCGCCGGACACCACCAGCATGCGCTCAAACCAGTCGGAGCTGTAGGAGGTGGTCTCGTAGGCGATGATTTTGTTCACCACGTCCCGTACCTCCTGGACGCTCCGGCAGGCCAGCCGTCCCAGGGCCACGTCGGGATACAGGTCCATGACGTCCTCCGGGGCCCCGGTCTCGTCTGTCCACTCGGCGAAGATGCCGTTGCCGTTGCTGTCCCAGTCCTCGAACACTCCCCCCGCCTTGTACACGTCGGCATAGTAGAGGTCGCAGGGATACCCGGGCTCGCCGGACACCAGGTTGGAGTAGCGCACCGGAACGTGCCATCCCTGCACCCCGTAGTTGGGGTGGTCCCGGGGCTTGGCGTAGAAGATGGACTTGAGGCCGCCCACCAGCAGCACGTAGCTGGCTCCCCATTCCTCTATGGCGTCCTTGATGAAATACTTGATCTGCTCCGGTCGGTCCACGCCGTCATACTGGGAGTATATGTCCTCGGTGGTTTTGAGGACGGTGGCCAGGCCCATGCGCTCCTTGTGCTCCACCAGGGGCTGCAACTCCGAGGCAAAGGTCTGGGGGGCGATGATTGCCAGGTCGTAGGTGTCCACAGTGGGCAGGGTGACCACGGGGGGGTCAAAGGTGACCCGTACGTCTGCACCCTCGGCCACATACAGCAGAGCGTCGCCGGGCAGGTAGCGCACCGGGTAGAGGCTCACCGTGACGTGGGTGACGTGATCCATCTGGCCGTTGAGCCCGCAGCCCACATTGTAGCTGAACCAGGACGACGGGAAGAGCCGGTGGCTGCTGTACAGCTGGACGTCTTTGCCCGGCGGGGTGTACCCCTC
>DSCA01000211.1 GCA_011049295.1 Thermoplasmatales archaeon | reverse complement strand
GGGTGGTATCGGCGGGGGCGGTGGAAAAGGAAAAACCATAGGGCTGGGACAGGAACTGACCGCTGGTTCGGCGAGCGGCGGTGCCCAGGAAAATGGTGTAGGTGGCTTCCGGCTCCCATCCCTCAACCGGAGTAATGAGCAGCACGTTTCCCTCCCGCCAGTTCAGGCTCACCTCAGCGGGAGGAGAAATGGACAGGGCGTCGGCCACTGAACTCTGGTTCATGGGGAAAGAAAAGGTGATCTCTGCCGGGGTATGGCCATCCACCCCCCGGGCGTTGTTGGCCGGCCTGGTGCCCACCACCCGGGGCGGGCTGGTATCCACGGTGAAAGACCAGCTGGCGGTGCCTTCCTGCTGCAGGTCGTCCCGTACGGTAACTCGAAAGGTGTAGGTGCCATCGGGCAGGTTTCGGTACTGCGCCTCGGTGCTCTGACCCCAGGAAGACCACTGCTCATCATGTTCCAGCAGCCGGTAGGAGTACTGCAGGCGGGATTCTGGGGTGACGTCGTCACGTCCCCTCCAGGAGAAGTACGCGTCCCTGGTGCCCATCAGGCCATCCGGTTTATCGATCAGGGTGACGGTGGGCGGGGAGTCCTCGGGGGGACGGGCCGCGGCTACCGCATCCACATAGTGGGCATCAAAGGGCTGAGAGTTGGTGGGTGGATCCGAGTAGCCGGTGTGTCCCTGGGCGTTGAAAAGGGCGGCAATCACCATGACGTTGTCCCGGGTGACGTCCCCGTAGCCGGCGGCACTGCCGTTCCAGACGACTTCTTTTACCAGCGTACCGTCCACGCTAACCTGCACGTCCAGAGCAAAATCAAGGAAGGCGTAGCGGTAACGGTCGCCGTCGTAATCGTTCCAGCGGGACACCGGCTCCACCACATAGAGGCGCAGGCGGCCCTGGTAGGGGTCGCCGCTGGTCACGGACGCCGTGACCTGCAGATGGCTGTCGCCCAGCCAGTCCACCTCCACTTCTAGGTCCACATCCGGTCTGGTCCGGCTGCGGGCGGCCTGGATGGCGTCCTGGTAGGGGGACAGTGCGCTCTTGCCTCCGAACACTACCCGGTAGCCACCGTCGAAAAACGAGGTGGGGTAGCCGGCGATGCTGTAGTCATCGATGCGGTCTGCCGCCTGCTGGCTCTTGTCGGTAACCAGGGTTACGTAGTAGAAGGCGCTGTCGCTCTGCTGTATCTGATGCAGGGCCGCACCGGTCTTGGGGCAGGCCGTACACCAGGTGGCGGTTCCCACCTCGCACAGCACTGCAACGCCGTCGGCAGCGGGGGCGGCCGGGGGGATACCCGCCAGGAGGGAGAGGGTGAGAAGAAGGGAGAGAAACAGAGCCGCTGCTTTCATGGTGGGGAGAAGGACCCGCGCCTATTTCACCCTTTCGTCCGGCGTCTCCGTGCCATCAGGGCTCCCGCTCCGGCTGCCAGTACCCCGGCCAGGGCGAATCCGGGCATGCCGTCGCCACCGTTTCCGCCTTCGGATGGTTCCACCCGGAAGGAGGTGGTGTTGTCGTATACCTGTGAGCCGTCGCCGTAGGTGAGGGAGAAGTTGAGGTGGACGTGGGCGGTCTCGTTGATGTAAAAGGAGAGGCTAAACAGGTCGTCGGTTTTCTCCATAGCCTGGGGGATACGGCATATGTAGTTGTCGTCGGTGTCCACGCACACCTGCAGCACCATGGAGGTCACGTTGCCCTCCGGGGTTGCATAGACGGTTATCCGGTCTCCGGGCTCCGGCTGCTCGGGTGTCCAGGTTACTTCAGGCTTGAGGAAGAGCCGGGGAGCGGCTGCCACCACGGGGCTCAGGGCAATTAGCACCACGAGGGCAAGGGTTACGGTCCGCATCATATCACCTCAGTTTGATGAGGCGAATGGAGTCGCTGGCGGACTCGTACTCGCCGTTGTAGGCACGCACCATCAAGGGCACGTTGCCTTCGTCCAGCAGCTCATCGTCGTCGTAGTCCCGGCTCCATTCCCAGGTGAACGGGGGGGTGGTATCCACGTGCACCACCTCCCGGCCGCAGCCGCAGGTCATCTGCAACAGGAACTCCACCCTGATTACGTCGTCTGACGTCCGGGCCTCCACGGTCAGGTCTCCGATGACCACCTGCCCCAGGATGGGCAGCAGCTTGAAGCCGAAGGCGTAGATGCCGTTGCGGGGCTTGACGATGCGCACGTCCGGTCCCTGCATCTCCAGGGGCATGCTGACGGTAAGGGTGGCGGGGGGGCTTTCTGCTCCGTGTTGGTCGGTGGCTTTGACGGTGATGGTGTAGGTGCCGTCGCTGTCCCAGGCGTGGGAGGCCTGGGCCGGCTGGCCGGAGTCGTGCATGGGGGTG
>DSCA01000039.1 GCA_011049295.1 Thermoplasmatales archaeon | reverse complement strand
GTTTCCGTTGAGGGACACCAGTTCCGCCGCCCCCTCCACGGTGTGGGTGACATACTCCCGGCCGTTGAAAAAGCCGATGACCGCGTCGCTCAGCATGCCGATGCCGGACACCACTGCAGCCGAGTGGATGTCCCGCTCCAGGGCCAGCTGCTCCAGGTTGTGGATGACGTCTCCCCCGGTGAACTTGGCGACCACCAGGGCGCCCTCCTCCTTGTACTGCATGCAGGGGAAAGCGCCCACCGTTTATAACCTTTGATTCCCGTCAGTCCCAGAACTGGCGGGTGCGGGAATAGGTAACCTCTGCCTCCAGTATCTCCCGCAGCAGGTCGTTGCCCTCCTTCTGGGTGGCCAGAACGCGGGCCGCGGTGTCCGGGCCGATGCCGTAGCCGGCCAGCACCAGAAAGGCCTTGCTTCCATAGGAGGCCACCAGGGAGGCGGTCTTGAGGGCCCCACCCGAGGTGCTCTTTCCATGGCGTCCGGTGGTTACAGAGATCATTTTACCGCTGCATTTGGGGCAGGAGGGAGAGGCGCGGCCCACGGTGGTGCTCCACCGGTAGCCACAGTTCATGCAGGTCAGGGTGAGAGGAGTTTTTTCCAGGCGTTTTTTCAGAGATGCCAGCACTGCGTCGTCCACGCCGGAGGGCCGAAACACCTCTCCCCGCATGGCCTCGGCGGCCCGGGACATGGGGGAAACCCGCTGCACCACCAGGTCAAGGATGCCGGTCTGGGCCTCCCGGAGAGCCTGCCGTGCATGCTCCAGGTCCATCTGGTCCCAGACCACCCGGTCGATTACCTCCTGCAGCAGGGGCTGCCCGGCGAATACATCCAGCAGTTTGTCCGGGGAAAAAGAGGAGATGTCCATGTCTCTGCCCAGCACCCCGAACTTGCGGGCCACCTTGACCAGTTCCCAGCGAATGAAGGAGCTGTTCCGGAGAATGATGCGCACCAGGGAGCCCAGCGAGTCGGGGTCCACGGTGTTCAGCAGAGTGGTTACCTGGCCCGGGTCAAGGGGATGAGCCACCCGCAGGTAGATGCGGTAGGGGTCGGCATCCATGCCCACGCTCTGCCCCCGTTGCTGGGCCAGCAGAGCAGCGATGACTCTGCCCAATGCCTCGTTGGTGCGGGAGCCGCAGTGGGTGGTGATGTAGACGGTGTCCCCGCCCCCCTCCACCGTCCAGCGGCGATGGGTGGGAACCTCAAAGCCCCTCTCCCGCTGCTCCACCACCTGCTGCCCCACCAGGGAATCATCTGCGTGTGAGGAAGCCCGCATCTCTCCCACCTCCCGGGCCACCTCGAAGGGAACCGGGATTTCCTCTCCCGACCAGTCGGGAACCATGGATGTGCGGCGGGCGGGGGCCACCACCAGGCGCTCGTCGTGGCGGACCACTTCCCAGGCCCGGCCCTTCATGATAAACTGGGAACCCTCCTCACAGGAGTTGAGCACGAAGCTCTCGTCCAGGGTGCCCAGGGGACGGTTGGCGGAGATATCGATGACCTCCACGCTTCGCTCGTCGGGAATCATGGAAATGTTTTCCAGGAAATACTGCCGGGAGCGCCGCTTGCGGGTTATCACGCCGTTTTCATACCAGATGGTACGCTGCCGGTGCAGTTGCTCCAGCACGGCTTCCAGGGTTTCCCGGGACAGGAAATGGAAGGGATAGGCCCGGGTGATCATGTGGTAGAGCCGCTGGCTTTCGATGCGTCCGTATTCGGTGGCCGTGGCCATAATCTGGTTGGCCAGCACGGCCAGGGGGGCGGGGCGGATGGCAGTCTCCTCCAGCTCCCCGGCCATGGCGCGGCGGGCAATGACCCGGGCTTCGGCCAGATCTTCGGGATTGGTGGCCAGGATTGATCCCCGGGCCGTCCCCCCCACATGGTGCTCACTTCTCCCTATGCGCTGCACCAGCCGGGTGACCTGCCGGGGCGAGTTGTACTGGATGACAAAGTCGGTCTGCCCCACGTCAATCCCCAGCTCCAGAGACGACGTGCAAATCAGGGCCTTAACCTCTCCCGCCTTGAACTTTTCCTCGGCCTCAATCCGTGCCTCTCGGGACAGCGACCCGTGGTGCACCTCGATGGACGCCCCCATCTCGTGCAGGAAGGAGGCCAGCAGCTCGGCCGTATCCCGGGTATTGACGAACAGGAGCACCGAGGCATGGGCATCGATGATCTCGCGGGCCCGGCGCACGGAGGCAGCAGTCCGGGGGTCGCAGCCCAGCCGGGCGGCCAGCCGGTGGTCATCCCCGGTGGGGGAGGGCGCCTCCACGGCCACCTCCATCCCCTTCTGGCCGGCGGCCTCGACAATGGCCACCTCCCGCCCCCCACCCAGGAAGGCGGCCACCGTTTCCGGGGTGCCCACCGTAGCCGAC
>DSCA01000123.1 GCA_011049295.1 Thermoplasmatales archaeon | reverse complement strand
TGCGGGAACGGGAAATGTGAAAATGAGGGGAGTTATTCAAAGCCCTCAATTGCATACAAAAACAATTTGTTTCTATCTGTTAAATCGTCATTCCTTGGCGAAAAATGACATTCGGAAGTACTGTTTTGCACCCTGCTGCTTCCAGAGGGTTGCTCTTCGTGGGGCCATGGAGGCCCGGCAGGCTGGACGCGCCTCTAAAACTGTTTGCGGTTGAACAGCGCTATGGCCAGTCCCAGGAGAACGGCGGTGGCCGCGGCGCCCAGGGCTATGTTGAAGGCCACGGGATGCTCCATGCCCGTCAGGCTGGGGAGCATGGGCAGGGCGGACACCTGGTTTCCCCCGTAGATTACCAGAATGGCTCCCAGGAGAACCGAGGGGGATACCACCCCGATGAGCACCCCGGCGGCGCTGGCCACGGCCATCATGGACAGGGAGATGGCCAGGGATTCCCCCACTGCCTCCAGGACGGCGTCCGGGGTTCCCCCCATGACGGCGTAGTCAAAGACCATGCCGGTGAGCAGGGCCAGCCCGGCGGCGATGGCGATGCACAGGTATACGGCGGTGAATTTGCTCGCCACCAGGCTCCACCGCTGAATGGGGCGGATGAGGAACAGATCGTAGGCCCGACTGTTTTTTTCGTTGATAATGGACACCGCCAGCATCACCGCGGCCAGCGTTCCACCGATGCTGGACACCAGGATGGCGGACAAAACGGCGAACGACATGTCCTCTCCGGGGTCCGGCTGCCACAGTTGCAGCAGCAGGGACATCAGGGGCAGACCAACCCACAGGAACATCATGACCTTGGACCTGTAGAAGCCCCTTAATTCGTCGCTGAACAGCAGGGAGAAGCTCATGTCTGCTCACCTCCCACGTAGCGGAGGTAGACCTCGTCCAGGCTGGGGGTCACCGGGGTGAAACTGCGAATCCGGCAGCCCCGGTCCAGCAGCTCCCGCATGACCCGGTAGCCGGTTTCGTCCAGGTCGGCATCGCCTGCCACCCGCACCACCAGACGCCGTGGCGCCGGCTGCTCCACCTCGCCCACTCCCTCTAGAGACTTCAAGTCCGACCATCCGGAGCAGTCTGCGGCCAGGGCTATGGCGATGTCGCGGGTGATGGTGAACTCCGCCTTCAGCTCCTCCAGGGTTCCCACCTGCATCACGTGTCCATGGTTGAGGATGCCGATGCGGGTGGCCACGTCCTGCACGTCGCTGAGGATGTGGGAGGAAAAAAAGATGGTGGTGTCTCCCCTGCTCAGCTCCCGGATGATCTGCTTTACCTGGTAGCGGCTGGCGGGGTCCAGGCCGGCCAGGGGCTCGTCCAGCACCAGCAGAGGGGGGCGGTGGAGGAGGGCCTGGGCCAGTCCCACCTTCTGGACCATGCCGCCGGACAGCTGGATGATTTTTTTGCGGCGCACCTTGGTCAGCCCCAGGAAGTCCAGTACCTCGGTGATGCGCCTCTCCAGCTCGTGGCCGGACAGGCCGGACAGCCGTCCCAAGGTGGAGAGGGCATGGTCCACGGTGCGCCATTCCTGAAAGGCCACCTTCTGGGGCAGATAGCCCAGCATACGATGGGCCTGTTCTTTTTCCTCCGGCATGCGGTGGCCGTTGATGGTCAGCGTTCCCCGGGACTGCCGGAGCAGTCCCACCATGATTTTGATGGTGGTGGTCTTGCCGGCTCCGTTGGGCCCTATGTAGCCGAACACCTCTCCCCTCCGGATGGAAAAGGAGACGTCGTCCAGAGCCGTCAGGTCCCGGTACTGCTTGGACACGTGGTCCAGAACCACCAGCTCGCTTTCCGAGGACATGGTAACCGAGGGGGCAACCGCCCCCGCTATATATTTTTTGTGAGTGCTTCCAGGCCGGGAGGCAACCGGAAAACCATAATAACCGCTGCCCGTTTAGCCCCATGGATCCCCTGCAGGAGTTCTGCCGCCGCCTCCACCAGCAGGCCACTTCCCGCCGGGCCCACGCCCGGCCCCGCATGTGGGAGGAGCGGGACGTGCTGGACGGCGAGGTGGTGGAGGCCTTTGTGCTCATTCTGCGCACCCGGGGCTGCTTCTGGGCCCGCCACTCCGGCTGCAGCATGTGCGGCTACTTCCGGGACAGCCATCCGGACATGGGGGAGGCCGGGCTGCGGGGGCAGCTGGAGGAGGCCCTGGACCGCTACCGGGGGCAGCCCATGGTGAAGATTTTCACCTCGGGAAGCTTTCTGGACCCCCGGGAGGTTCCGGCGGACCTGCAGCAGGTCATCCTGGATTCCTTTTTCGAAAAGGCGCGGCAGGTGTCCATAGAGACCCGGCCGGAGTTTGTGCCCCGCCTGGGAGAGATGGGTGTTCCCGCCGCCCGGACCCTAGAGGTGGCCATGGGTCTGGAATCGGCCAATGACCGGGTGCTGGAGCAC
>DSCA01000185.1 GCA_011049295.1 Thermoplasmatales archaeon | reverse complement strand
GGAGACGGGTTGTCCGGTGGAGCCGGAGGTGCTCACCAGGTGGGCGTGGGTGGTGTCAAAGTAGGGGTGGACGATGCCCTGGGGGAAGTTTTTGCGGAAGTCGTTCTTGCTGACGGTGGGCAGTTTTTTGATGTCCTCAATCCCCCGGATGTCGGCGGGGTAGATGCCGGCCGCCCGGTACTTGCGCCGGTAGACGGGTACGTCGTAGGCGTAGCGGACCATGCGTCTGAACTGCCGGCTCTTGTAGCGCTCGATGGCCTCCCGGTCCTGCTTCCACACTCTGTCCGTGTCGACGAGGTAGCCCCTGAGCAGGTGGTAGGCGATGCCCGGATGCAGCAGGCTGGTCATGGTCGCTGTGATAAACGCCGGCGTGCTATAAATAATTTCACAGGTTACGGTGAAAAAATATTTAAACCGGGGCCACTTTACCGTCCAGTAAAAATATTAATATAGCAAAAGACATATACGAACACTCAGGAGGATATAAAATGGCAGACAAACCTCATATAAATCTGGCGACCATTGGGCACGTAGACCACGGGAAGTCAACCCTCGTGGGACGACTGCTGCTGGACACCGGCCAGTTCCCGGACCA
The DNA here is from genome assembly GCA_011049295.1 of Thermoplasmatales archaeon. Classification (GTDB taxonomy): domain Archaea; phylum Thermoplasmatota; class E2; order UBA202; family DSCA01; genus DSCA01. The sequence continues at coordinate 1,835 of DSCA01000185.1, read as the reverse complement.
CATCGTCGAAAAATACAAGGAAGAAGCCAGAGCCAAAGGCAAGGAATCCTTCGCCCTGGCCTGGATAATGGACAAGGTGAAGGAGGAGCGAGAGCGCGGCGTCACCATCGACGTGGCCCACAAGCGCTTTGATACGGACAAGTACTACTTCACTGTCATTGACGCGCCTGGTCACCGGGACTTTGTTAAAAACATGATCACCGGTACCTCCCAGGCAGATGCCGCCATTCTCACCGTGGCTGCCCCCGAGGGGGTCATGGCTCAGACCAAGGAGCATGCATGGCTGGCTCGTACCCTGGGCGTCAAAAACATGATTGTGGCCATCAACAAGATGGATGCCACCAACCCCCCCTACAGCCAGGACCGCTTCAACGAGGTGAAGGCTGAGGTGGAAAAACTCCTCAAGTCCATAGGATACAAGGATGTTCCCTTCATACCGGTATCTGCCTTCGTGGGTGACAACGTCATCAGCAAGAAAAAACTCGACTGGTGGCAGGGTCCCACCCTCATCGAGGCCTTGGACCAGCTCATGCCCCCGGAGAAACCCGTGGACAAGCCCCTGCGATGGCCCATCCAGGATGTGTACTCCATCACCGGCGTGGGCACCGTGCCCGTGGGCCGCATCGAGACCGGAGTCATGAAACCCGGCGACAAGCTGATTTTCCTGCCCTCCACCCAGCCCGGCGGAGTCACCGGCGAAGTCAAATCCATCGAGATGCACCACGAGGAAATACCCGAGGCCACCCCCGGTGACAACGTGGGTGTCAACATGCGCGGCATCAGCAAGAAGGACGTTCGCCGTGGCGACGTGGCCGGCCATCCCGACAACCCGCCCACCGTGGCCCGGACCTTCACCGCCCAGATCATGGTGCTCAACCATCCCTCGGTAATCACCGTGGGCTACACCCCGGTCTTCCATGCCTACACGGCACAGGTGGCCTGCAAGTTCGAGGAGCTGGTCAGAAAAATAGACCCCCGAACCGGCCAGACCAAAGAGGAAAATCCCGACTTCCTGAAGACCGGTGATGCCGCCATCGTCAAAATCCGGCCCACCCGCCCCATGGTCATAGAGAAGGCTAAGGACATCCCCGAAATGGGACGATTCGCCATCCGTGACATGGGACAGACCGTGGCCGCCGGCATCTGTATCGACGTGGAATCCCGGTAAGCGTACACCATGGCCCAGAAAGCACGCGTTTCCCTGACCGGTACCAACGCCGAAAAAATCGACAACGTCTGCAAACAGATAAAGATGATAGCGGAGCGGACGGGAACCAACATGAGCGGACCCATCCCTCTGCCCACCAAACATCTGCGCGTGCCCTGCCGCAAAAGCCCGGATGGCGAAGGCACCGAAACCTGGGACAAATGGGAGATGCGCATCCACAAGCGGCTCATCGAGCTGGACGCCCAGGACCGGGCGCTGCGGCAGCTGATGCGCATCCAGGTGCCCGACGGCGTGAACATCGAAATCATGCTCAAGTCGTAGCCACCCCTCTTTTTCCCAAAAACCTTTTTCTTTTTATACTCTTTTTGTTTCTGCTTAGCGTATATGCTGAGGTAGCCAAGCTCGGACCACGGCGCCAGCCTTGAGAGCTGGTGGGGCATCCGCCCCCCGAGGGTTCAAATCCCTCCCTCAGCGTTGCTCCACGGGGAAACAGTGTGAGTCCCGACCTGCTGTCCTTTAGATTTAAAAAATTGTCCGGAAAGAGTTTAACTTGACTTTGTCAGATTAAATTTTTTTGAGATAGCTCTCAATTTTTCGGAACATTTTTTTGCTCTGTATTCTCTTGATAATATGGAGGGGATAGGGAATGAAGTTTACCCTATCGGTT
>DSCA01000150.1 GCA_011049295.1 Thermoplasmatales archaeon | reverse complement strand
GCATAACCCAGATGCCATACTGCAGAAAAAAACTGCGGATAGGTGAATGTTAATAGAAAGACTGGGAAAGGTTAATAAGCGGAGAAGTGATATCATGTAAAGGGGAATTTTATCATAGGTGATATTCGATAGCGCTGAGCATCCGGAGCGCACCAACGCCACGCTGGAGAGGGTCTGCGAGGTGCTGGACAACGCGCTGGAGGAAGAGGCCGCCCGGGTCAAAGCCCGGCTGACGGAAAGGCTGGGAGACGTGGAGCCCCGGAAGCCGCTATCCGAAAAGCAGGCAGACGTCGTTGTGGATGTTTTCGACCGGGCAGAGCTGGCCAGGGAAAACTGGGAAGACCTCATCCGCCAGCTGGAATACAGCGAGATATCCACGGCCGAGGCCATCGACGTGCACCGGGCCCTAAAAATACCGGTGTCTCATCTGGAAGAAGACGTGGTGCCCGTCAAGGGGCAGGGCTGCTGGATTCTGGACAGCAAGGGCCGCTGGTACCTGGACATGGACAGCAACTACTCCGCCACCAACCTGGGCATGGCCAACGGGGAACTGGCCCGGGGACTGTACAACCAGGCCCGGCTGCTGGTATCCATGAAGGAGGACCGGGTGCAGATAGCCAGAACCCGTTTCCTCAAAGAGATTGGACCGATGATGCCTCCCGGCCTGGACCACTTTTACTGGCAGAACTCCGGCGGGGAGGCAGTGGACAAATGCCTCAAGTTTGCCAAGGCCTACACGGGGACCCGGGATGTCATCGCCTTCAAAAACGGCTTCCACGGCCGCACCCACGGAGCGGTGGCGGTGACCTGGAACCGGGCCTACCGGGAGCCCTTCGGACTGGCCGACGAAAAATGGGTGCACTTTGCCGATTTCAACGACGCAGACAGCGTTCACCGCCTCATGGACCAAACGGACGCCAAAATAATCATCATGGAGATGGTGCAGGGCGAAGAGGGCGGCAACCTCCCCGCCCAGCAGGAATTCATCGACGACCTCTGGGAGCTGGCGAAGGAGCGCCACGCTGTGATCATAGACGACGAGGTCCAGGCCGGGTTCGGCCGGACGGCCGTCGAGGAAGGAGACTGGTTTGCCTGCCACAGCTACGGCGTGGTGCCGGACATCATGGCCATCGGCAAGTCATTCGGCGGCGGCTATCCGGTGACCGCCGTGGTCACCAGCCAGGAAATATCCAGTGCCATGCAGCCCGGCTGGGACGGCTCCACCTTTGGGGGCAACCCCATGGCCATGACCGCAGCCCTGATTGCCACCCGGCAGATGCGCCGCCACGACATCACCGGCAACGTCATTGACAGAACGGAGCAGATGAGCGACGGCCTGAGGGAACTGCAGAAAAAACACCCGGTCATGGACGACATCAGGGGCCGCGGCTTGATGCTGGCCTTTTCCGTGGGCAGCCCGGAGAACGTGTCCCGGCTGCAGCAGGCCCTCCACCGGAAGGGCGTGAAATCCAGCCTGTCCACCGGCCCCTATATCCGCTTTCTGCCTCCTACCGTCATCAGCCCGGGCGAGGTGGACGTCTTCCTGCAGCGTCTGGGCGGGGCGTTGGTCGAGCTGAAGTGAGGACCAGCTGATGCGGTGCCGGTGGGGGGCCGGCGGGGCAAATCATTTATTGATTATGTGCATACGTTGATGGATGGCAGACGTCAAGGACATTCTGGAAAACCAGTACAGGGAGGGCAAGAAGATTATCAGCATGGGCCGTACCTCCCGAGAGCTGCTGGAAGAACTGAAGGAGCAGTGTCCCCATGTGGCCGAGGAGGAGCTGGTGCGCCTGTTCAAATCGGTGGCTGCCGGAACCAAAATGGTGGACAGCGCCATCATCGCCGCCGCCCACAACATGGAATACAATGCCACCCACCCGGCGCCCAAGCCCCGACCCTGGATTGACGTATTTTTCACGGATACCGCCCGGGAGATTATGACCCCGGAGCAACTGATGAAAAAGAAGAAGATTTATCAGGACTATGTGGCCGTTATCAGCGCCCTGGAGGCCAAGTATGACCCGGAGGACGTGCCGGACATCGCCGTCTTCCGCCGTCGCACCACCACCTTCCTGCAGGAGACGGTGAGGGGAAAGAAATGAGGGTTCATCAGCATCCCATACTGCAGTTCGACAGAGGCAAGAAGGTACAGTTTTCCTATAACGGCCGGCCCATAGAGGCCTATGAGGGGGAAACCGTGGCCGCCGCCCTGCACGCCGCCGGGGTGCACATCCTCTCCCACAGCGTCAAGTTTCACCGGCCGCGGGGCTTCTTCTGCGGCATCGGCAAGTGCTCGTCCTGCCTCATGCGGGTCAATGGGGTGCCCAACGTGCGCACCTGCATGGTTCCCGTCAGCCAGGACATGGAGGTGGAGCCTCCGGACCCACCCCGTCTTCCCCAGGCCCCCTTCGAGGAACACCGCAGGGGGGAGTTGGAT
>DSCA01000179.1 GCA_011049295.1 Thermoplasmatales archaeon | reverse complement strand
CCTGCACGGCCTCCGTGGTGTCGTCGATGACCAGGGCCACGCCCCGCTCGGTGCCCACCTTTTTGAGGGCCTCCGCGATGTCTCCCTGCATGTAGGTGGGGCGGACCTTGTTCAGCGCCCGGACGTCCTGCTGAGCGGTCAGCCGGTGGCAGGCGATGAGGTCGCTGTGGGAGAGAACCTCGGGGTCCAGGGCGCTGGGCCGCTGGGTGGCCAGGAGAAGAGAGAGACCGGGCTGGCGTCCCTGGCGCATCCACTGGGGGATGAGCACCTGCTTGGACAGCGTGTCCCCCCGGGGAAGAAAGACCTGGGCCTCGTCTATGACCATCCACACCAGGGGAAAGGAGGAGGGCGCCTCCGCCCTGCCCAGGCGGAAGGCCTCATCCTGCTGGCGGGCCCGCACCCGCCTCTCAAAGATGGCCCCGGCCAGGACGGCCACCACCACGTCCTTCAGAGATTCAGGATAGGCACTGACGTCCAGTACGGTGACCGCTCCTCCCTGCACCACCTCGGAAAGCGGCATCCCCCGGGGATGAAAAATGTTCCAGGAGGAAGCCAGGCGGAAAAAGTTTTGGGCGGCGCCCTTGGCCTGCTCGCTGCTCCGGTCGTCCCGGGCTACGGCCGTCACCACCTCCCGGAGGTCGTAATCTTGTCCCTCCAGGGAGTGGAGGGCGCGGGCGATGGCTATGCCCACGGGAGAGGTGGGAGTGACGCCGAACAGCCCATACCAGTGGTGGGGAGTCAGGGAGGCGGTGCGTATGGTGAAGGGACGGGCGGGTACCCCTCGCTCCCGGTAGGTCTGCACCGAGCCGGGGGGGACCAGCAGCCGGACGGGGATCCCCTGCGGGGTGCGGCCCCAGCGCTCCAGCAGGGCCCGCTGTTGGAGGTTTTTGAACCGGGAGGTCCAGAAAATTCCCAGGGTGTCCACCGCCAGCACCCCGATGCGGGCGCCGTCCTCCGCCAGCCGGGCCAGCTCCTCCATGACGATGCCCAGGGTATATGATTTCCCGTATCCCCGCTTGCCGGAGACCAGCATCACGTGGGGGCGGGTGCTGTCCAGATAGACGGGAGCGCCCAGCGAGCCGTCCAGGGAATAGTAGCGGCCGATGTTCAGCAGACCCCGGTCGTGGTCGCCTCGCCTCCCCAAAACGTATAATTTTTCTGAGATGCGTCCCTTTTCCCTTTCATCTTCAGAAATCCGGATGCTCATCAAAAAGTATATAGGATGATAGTTATTTAATCTTGGCATGCCCTGCGACTACCAGACAAGAAAGGAGGGCACACTCCGGATGGCCGTGGTGCGGTGCGACCGCTGCGGGGGGCCGTCCACCCTTCTGGAGGCGGAATGCCGAAAAAACCTTCTGGAGGTGCTGCTGACAGAAGCCCGCCTGGACCGCATCGTCCTCCGCCATCCCATCGTCAAGGTGTTTGACGGTCCGTCACTGTCCTTTCTCCGGGACCTGGTCGCCTTTATCCGGGGCCTGGACAGCTGCCGGGTGACCGCCCCGGAGCACGAATGTGAGGAGTGCTCGGCCTGCCGGGAGGAGCTGGAGGGGCTCTCCGACATATTTGCCAAGTACACGGCGGGCCTGGGGATACTGGAGGACTTGCTGCTGGACGAGCACGTGCAGGACATCTACATCAACGCCCCGGTGGTCAACAACCCCCTCCACCTGATTGTGGACGGGGAGGAGTACACCTCCAACATCTACTTTTCGGAGGGAGACGTGCAAAGCCTGTCCTCGCGTTTCCGCAGCCTGAGCGGCCGGCCCTTTTCCGAGGGCTCCCCCATCCTTGACATGGCCCTGGACCACTACGACGCCCGGGTGGCCGCCATTTCCCCGCCCCTCACCGAAAAGGGCGTGGCCTTTGCCCTCCGTCGCCACGGCTCCACCCCCTGGACGCTGCCCAAGTTCATCCGATACCGCATGTTTTCCTCCCGGGCCGCCGGCCTCCTCAGCTTCCTGGTGGACGGCCAGGCCTCCATGCTCATCGCCGGCAGCCGGGGCTCGGGAAAGACCTCCCTGCTGTCCGCCCTGCTGCTGGAGATACCGCAGCGCTACCGGATTCTCACCCTGGAGGACACGCCGGAGCTGCCCGTGGACGACCTGCAGGAGCTGGGCTACAAGATACAGTCTCTGGTAACCCGACCCATAACCTCCGGAGGGCAAACGGGCGTGGACCCCCGGACCGCCCTCCGCACCGCCCTCCGGCTGGGAGAATCGGTGCTGGTCCTGGGGGAGGTGCGCGGCCAGGAAACAAGGGTGCTGTTCGAGGCCATGCGGGTGGGAGCGGCCGGAAACCTGGTCCTGGGCACCATCCACGGGGCCACCGCCCGGGACGTGTTCGAGCGCATCGTGCACGACATCGGGGTGGCCCCCACCTCCTTCAAGGCCACGGACGTCGTGACCATCGCCGCCCCCCTGCGCATGGGCGGAGGGATGGAGAAACGGCGGCGGGTGCTACAAATCTCCGAGGTGTCCAAGGG
>DSCA01000026.1 GCA_011049295.1 Thermoplasmatales archaeon | reverse complement strand
GGGTAAAAACACAGAAAAACAGCATAATATGACGGGATAACCCCGGAAAAACGGGTGTTTCGGGGGCCAGATGCATGCGGGAACGGGAAATGTGAAAATTATGGGAGTTATTCAAAGCCCTCAATATATTTTTTGGATGTATACTGTGGGAGGCAGGGCACGCGAGGGAGACGTGTTTCATGGTTAACTCTCCGCCTTCTTATCGGCTCCTGCCCTCCCCCTTTTCGTCTGCGGCGTGCTAACCAGTGATACGGTCAGGTGCCCCCCGGCATTACCAGGTGAAAGGTTGAACCGCGCCCGTCGCTTTCCGCCCACACCTTTCCCCCGTGGGCCTCCACGATGTTTTTGACGATGGACAGCCCCAGCCCCATACCGCCGTTTTTGTTGTCGCCGGTATAGAACGGCTCAAAAATACGCTCCAACTCGTCTCCGGGGATACCCCGTCCGGTGTCGGCCACGGCGAGATGAACCCGCTGGCCGTCCCGGCGGCCTTCGATAGTCACTCCCCCCCGGTCGGTGTAGCGAATGGCGTTGACCACCAGGTTCTTGACGGCCTTCCCCAGCAGGTTGCGGTCTCCCTGGAGCTCCAGCTCCCCGGGCACGGCAACGCGGAGGTAGAGGCCTTTGTCATCGGCCAGTTCCTGGCAGTCGGCGACCACCGCCTCCACCGCCTCCCGGGCGTTGATCGTCTCCTTGCGCAGCTCCAGTTCCCTCACATCGATGGTGGGGATCTCCAGCATGTCGTTGATGAGACCGGTCAGGCGGTCCACGTTTTTGGCCACGATGTCCATTTTTTCCTTCTGCAGGGGGGTGAGGCTGCCCAGGCGCTCCTTTTTCATCAACTCCACGTAGGTCTTGATGGAGGTAAGCGGGGTGCGCAGCTCGTGGGCCACCACGTCCAGAAAGGTGGTCTTCATTTTGCCCAGTTCCGCCTCGGCCAGCTCCCGGTAGGCCTTTTCCAGCTTTTTTCTCCGCTCCACCAGCTCCTCTATTAGTACCTCCCTGCTCATCAGGGTAACCCTTTCCTCCTCCAGGATTCCCGGGGGCAGCTGCTCCACCAGCCCCTCACCGTACAGCCGCTCCTTGACGTTGGTAGGCATCTTGCGGAAGTTGTCGGTTATCAGACTGTTGACCGCCTCCTCTCCCATGCTCTGCTGCAGAATCAGGTAGGTGCGGTCCAGGATGTGGAGGAACTTGCGGATGAGAAAGTCGATGCGGTTCTGGTGGGGATACTGACGGATGATGTCCTGCACGCTCAGCTTGCCGTTTTTGTGGACGTGGACGCCGGAGTCGCTGCGGTTGAGCAGGATGGCGATTTCCCGCAGGTGGTCGGGGCGGCATTTCCGCAGCACGGGCTCCAGCACCGCCCGAAACAGCACCAGGGGAATCACCCACTCGAAAAGGAGTGCATTGCCCTTCACGACCTCCCCCACCCCGTCCCGCAGCTCGTCGATGGCCTGCTCCCAGGGAACAAAGGCCGCATACAGCTCGATGAGCCCCTCCAGCAGGTCGTAGAAGGCCAGGGACAGGTCCTCCAGTCCCACCTTGTCTATGATTTCCTCCAGGGCCCGGGTGTTGAGGCGCTCCTCCACGTCGATGTAGCTGCCGGCCAGGACCGGATGGTCGTCAATGCGGCTCTCCAGCAGGTCCTTGATGGAGGCGGTCCCGATGAGGGGAGCAATCTTGCCAATGAACAGGTTGGCCAGCTGCTCGTATCCCCGCACCACGGCCACGTCGTCCCGGAGCAGCATGGTATACTCCTCCCCGTGCCCGGCCCGCATGGAGGAAATCAGGTTTTTCTGGGCCAGAATCAGCCCCACCTCGATGACCACCACGCTGAGCGGATAGATGACGATTCCCAGCTGGGAGGCGCTCTCCATGGGCCAGGCCAGGCTGTACAGGAAAAGAAAGGGAAAAAAGGTGAAGGAGAGGATGAACCACAGCAGGTAGGTGCGGCGGTAGGCCACGTAGACTCCCAGCGTGATGAGCAGGATGGCCAGGGTGAGCAGCAGGTTGGCCGCAATCAGCAGGTCGCCGAAGGTCACCGTATGACCTCCCGCCAGTCCCGGTAAATACGGCTCACCCCGTAGAGGAGAACCACCAGGGCGATGAAAATCAGGCCGAAGGCCATGGTTTCCATGAGCTCCACTCCCTCACCGATGGCCATCCAGGGAAGGATAAACACCACATAGCCCACCAGCAGGAATATGCCGCTGGTCACCAGGATGGCTCCCCGGCGCACCTTGATCAGGCGCATCACCCTCTGGTAGTAGTACAGCGAGGCCACGGCCAGCATCAGGGTGGGAATGTGGAGGACGAGCAGCACCAGCTGGATGAGCTCCATGCCGATTAAAATGGCTGCCCGTTAATAAACCTTTATGAAGGGAAAGGGAAAAAGAGGAGGAAAAAGTCTATTCGTCCAGCTCCTTCAGGGTCTGCATCACTTCCGACACGTAGGTCATGGCCGGTCCGCCGCCCATGAGCATGGCCACGGTGGACG
>DSCA01000121.1 GCA_011049295.1 Thermoplasmatales archaeon | reverse complement strand
TGCTTCGAGTGAGGAGAATCCCACGCATACGTACAGGAGAGCGGGGTCGTATACGGTGACCCTTCGGGTGAGGGACAGCAGCATTCCTCCTAACATTGAGACTGATACCACCACGGCTACCATTACCGGTGGCAACAATACCACTATGGCGGTTGTTATTGGCGCTCCGAGCAACGGCTCGGTCGGAGAGGAGATACAGTTCAACTGTACTGTAACGGGGGGAACACCACCCTACGAGTATCACTGGAGCTTCGGGGATGGCGGCGTCTCCACCGAACAGAATCCAACCCATATATACCAGCGGGAGAGACGACATCTGGTACGGCTGCAGGTCAAGGACAGTGCCACCCCTCCCAACATTGAGCGAAACTTTACTTGGATAAACATCAACAACGGCACTCTAGAGGTCGATATCGGCGGGCCCTACAATGGATCGGTGGGCGAAGAAATACAGTTCAACTGCACCGTCACGGGCGGCATACCCCCCTATGAGTACCACTGGAGCTTTGGAGACGGCACTCACACCAACGAATCTAATCCTACCCATATATATGACCGGGAAAAGACTTACTTGGTCTGGCTAAAGGTGACTGACAGCGCCCAACGTACCCACGTCCGCTTTGACTTCACCTGGGTCACCATTGAATAGCTACAAACCCCTCTCAATCTCTCTTTTTTTCTAATTCTCTCTTCTTCTATGGCCACAGCACACGCTAAACAGATGAGTTTCCTGATGGGGACGAGCCGGTGTTACTGTTCGTCCAGCAGGCCGCTGCGCCGGAGAATGGTGCGGGCTTTCTTTTCCACTGGGACGTCAATCATCTTGCCGTGCAGGGATGCGGTGCCCAGTCCCCTGGCCTTGGCCTCCTCGACCGCCTGCAAAATGGCCCGGGCTTCCTCTATCTCCTCCGGGGTGGGGGTGAAGCACTGGTGGATGACCTCTATCTGGCTGGGGTGAATGGCTCCTTTGCCATGAAATCCCATCTCCATAATTTTTTGGGTTTCTTCCCTCAGACCTTCGGTGTCCTGGGCGTGGGGGTAGATGGTGTCCAGGGCCTGCACGCCGTGAGCGGTGGCCGCCACCACCAGCCGGCTGCGCGGGTACAGCAGGGTATCCCAGGTTCTTTTTCCTCCGATGTCCCGGGTGAAGTCCTCGGCGCCGAAGGCCAGGGCCACCACGCTGTCGGAGGCACCGGCAATGTCTGCCACGTTCTCCACTCCCCGGGCGGTTTCGATGATGGGCATGATGTGGGCCTCCAGCCCCTCTTCCTCCAGTATGTTCTCCAGGATGACGATGTCTTCGCCCTCCTCTGCCTTGGGCAGGCAGATGCCGTGGGGGTTGCCGTATTTGACCACGGAGAGGTCCTCTTTGACGGTGGGCTTGTTGACCCGCACCCATACCTCGGATTTTCCGAAGTCCAGGTGCTTGAGGGCGTTTTTTACCAGAAATCGGGCGTCCTCTTTGGCGTCCGGGGCCACGGAGTCTTCCAGGTCGAAGATGAGACAGTCACACCCGTAGACGCCGGCGCTGTTGAGCATCCGGGGGTTGTTGCCCGGTACGTACATGCGGCTGCGGCGCAGAGGGGTCTTGGTGGGTGAGCGCTCCGTTACGTGGTCGGTGATGACCTCCTTGCCCGCCTTTTTCAGGGCGGACTCCAGCCGGCCCAGAATCACGTAGTCCAGGGCTCCGTCGCTGTTCACCTCCACCCGGGCCTCCACCTCCAAGTTTTTCAGCCGCTGCCGGACCAGCGTTTCGATGTGCTCCCCGAACATGGGCTGGTCCTTGCCGGTGATGGTGATGCCCTCTCCCTCGTTCACCCTCACCAGGCAGTCACGCTTGTCGTCGGTGCCGGCCATGCCTTCCTTGCGCACCTTCATTTTTTCCCCCGGGCGATGTGGAAGTCGATGAAGTCGCAGTGATGCACGATGATGGCCTCCGGAATGCGCTCCACGAATTCGCCCTCCTTGGAATGGGCGGCGATGATGCTCACCACCTCGTCGCTGAGACCCACCGCGTGGGCCAGGGCGGCCCCACTCACCGGATGTCGGATAATTTTGCCCTGAGGAGACTTTTTCACCTCGCCGTCTATCCGGATGTACTCCAGCAGTTTCCCCACGTCGTGCAGCAGGGCACCGGCAATCAGCAGGTCCATATCCACGTCTCCCCGCTCCCTGCCCACGGCATGGGCCATGGCCGTCACCCGGTTTACGTGGCTTACAAAGTCGCCAGCCCCGGTCACCAGCAGAGTAAACGGTATGCCGTCCAGGTCCTCCCAGCCTCCCTTTTTCATGGCCAGCTGCCAGCAGTCCACCACTTTTTCCCGCAGGTCCTTATCCTTAATTTCCGACAGCAGCGGAAACAGGTCTTCAAAGGGTTTCATTGCCACACAGAATGGATTTAAAATATTAAAAGGTAAGGTTTGCTCAGGCGGGGATGCGTATAATCTTCATCCCCTGGTACTCCAGGCGGGCAGAGCGCTTGACCAGGCATTTCATCTGGATGGAGGAC
>DSCA01000063.1 GCA_011049295.1 Thermoplasmatales archaeon | reverse complement strand
TCCATCCTATACGGCCTGCTGCTGCCCATAGATGTGGACGACGACAGCGGCACCGGGGAGAATGGCAACGACCTCCGCACCCGATTTTTCATTCTGCCCTCGCTGTCCCAGGAGGACATGGGCTGGGTGCTGGCCTTCCACGTGGTGGTGGAGGTGGAGCGTCTGGGAGAAGAAATAAAGGACCTGGCAGTGGAGGTGGCCCTGGACCTCACCCTCAACCTGGCCGCCTACGACTACGGCACGCACTCCTTCCGCCTGGGCTACATTTCCCCGGAGGACAAGGAGTTGCCCCAGCGGGAGCGTCTCACCTTCACCGTCTACCCCTACCTGGTCTACGACCGGGGACCGGACTTCGTGCTGGAGCACGCCCCGGTGTTTTCCGGACCGGCCAGCGACGTCGACGTGGTCGCCCGCTACACCGGTAGCTACGGCGGAGACGTTTTTTCCCACCAGGTAACCCTGGGCTTCGCCCCGGCGGTGCAGGCCACCCTGCGCTTCACCCCTCAAGTGGACAGGAAGAGCATTGCCCTGTCTCTTTCCCGGGAGGCCGCCCAGGGCATGGTGCTGACCATCGCCTACGACGGAGAAACCAACGACCAGGGCATGCATATCGCCTTTACCATCGACGAGCTGCCCCAGAGCATGGCCTTCTCCCTGGGCTACAGCCTCAACGGCGAGGGGGGCAGCATTGCCTACGACAGCAGCCAGGAGTTCAACGTCACCCTGACCATCCGCATGGACCGGGCCGAGCTCATGGGCTGCATGCAGATAGCCTACCTGCCCACCCATCTGGCGGCGGAGTGGCAATACCGCATTCTCAACGGATACCTGGACGTAAACACCTCGGCCTCCGATACCACCTTCGTCATCTGCGACAGCCTGGAGGACCCATCCATCCGCTTCTCGGTGTCCAACATCACCCGCTCCCTCCATCTCACCTGGAACATCGCCGAGGAGGGCTACGTGCTCATGGATGCCGACCGAGCCGGGCCCCGGGTGGACTTCTCCTGGATTACGGGGAGCCTGCACCTGCAGAGCAGCGCCCGGATGAACGCCGATTACTTCCGCCTGGCCTGGAACATCGCCGAGGAGGGCTGCGTGAACCTGGACACCAATGACCAGTTCCTGGCCACCTTCACCTTCAACTTCACCGTCAACGACAACATCGGTCTGCGCATCGGAGCCAGCTTCCTCCGGGCCCAGGACTTCTCCGTGCAGTGGGTGGTGTGGCCACCCGCCTTCCAGACCAGCGGGGACATCCAGTTCGCAGGTGATTTCCACCTCTCCGTGATGCTGGGGGGCACTTGGTACGCCCTGGTTCTGGCGTAACCGGGCTCAACAGATGAAAACGTTTATACTGACGTAAGTCATACCCTAGTTTCATGGAGGAAATGGTCTCCGCGGGAGACATAGAAAAATATGCCTACTGCCCCCTGTCCTGGTGGCTGAGCCGACAGGTGGACCGCGTGGACGACCAAGAAGGCCTCCAGGCGCACGTCGAGGTCAGCGACGAGCTGGAGGACATCCGTCGGCGGGACATCCAGCGCCGTCAGTACAACCGCTTTATTCTGGGCCTGGCCGCGGCCGCCTCCATCCTGGCGGTCATCGGGGTGAGCCTGTTCACCGGGGTGGGAAGCGCCGAGAACAGCTACGTTTTCGTGGCCGTGGCCCTGCTGTGGCTACTCAACTCGGTTTTTTTTCTGTACAAGGCGGAAAAAATGTCCCTGGAGCTTCTCAGGCTGAGATATGAGAAGGCCATCCTCCTTTCCGCCATGGGGGCCATCCTTATTGCCGCGGTGGTCATTTTTTCGGCTCTCCCCGACGGCAAGGAACTGGCCCGCTTTCTGGAAATCCTGGCCGTGGTATGGATTGTGGCGGCCAACGTCCTCTTTTACCGCTCCCTCAGCCTGTCCGAGGGGCTGCTGATGAAAAAGACGCGGTACGTATCCGCCAAGGACACCATCGCCTACGTGGGCACCCGGCGGGAAAGCAGGCTGCTGGAATCGAAGCGCTACGGCCTGCGGGGCAAGCCGGACTACATCGTGGAGCACCAGGGCCGCTTCATCCCCGTGGAGCAGAAGGCGGGACGCACCCCCAAGGGGCCGCTGTTCTCCCACATCGCCCAGCTGATTGTCTACTGCCTGCTGGTGGAGGAATCCTTCGGCCCCGTGGAGTACGGCATACTGGAATATGACCAAAAAAAATACACCATCGACTACGACCCCGAGCTCAGACAGACGGTGCTGGAGCTGCGGCAGAGCCTGCTGGCCGACCTGCAGCGCGGCCAGGCCCACCGCAACCACGAGCGCCGGGGAAAATGCATATACTGCTCCCGCCGCGACAGGTGCCCGGAGCGGCTGGCGTGAGCCCTCTTTTTCCGCCTCACGGCTTCATCCCGAAACTATCGCAACAGTATTTTAGACAGGTAACCATCACTTTGTGCTCTTCAAATCAATCTCGTGGTCGGGGATGTTATTGTGCCCCCTTTTCAGACTTTCGGGATAGAGCC
>DSCA01000115.1 GCA_011049295.1 Thermoplasmatales archaeon | reverse complement strand
TGGTAAAAAGGGTTGTCGAACCGCTGAGAGCGATTCATCCCCTACCTAAAGGCAGGGGATCTCTCGCTCGCTCAAATTAGGAAGTGTTATATAGTATTTATAAATTTGCCAATCTCGGGGTAGCGAGCAAATGAGAAAAATATATATAATAGCAAAACATTATCCTTTTGATAGCAAATAGCAATCAAAGAGGAAGTATGACCAAAGTGTTGCTGGTTGTGGAGGACGAGGAATCGCTCCAGGAGCTCATAGACCTGTATCTGGCGCCCCTGAACGTCAAGATACTGCACGCCTTCACCGGCGAGGAAGGCGTCCGCAAATATCAGGAGGCACTGGAGAACGGACAGCGCCCGGACGCCGTCATCATGGACATCAAGCTCCCCGGAATGGACGGCATCGAGGCCACCCGCCAGATAAAAAACCTGGACCCCAAGGCCACCATTTTTGGCTTTTCTGCCTTCCAGAGCGAGTGGGCCCGGGCCATGAGGGAGGCGGGAGCGGCCAAGGTAATCCCCCGCCACATGGGCTTTGCCGTGCTCCGGGAGATTCTACGCTCCGCCTGGTACGAAAAGGAGATGGTGGCCCATTGAGCCTGCCCCGTCGCATCTGGCTGACCTGGGAGAGCCTGCTGCCCGGCGGCCACCACCAGCCTCTGCCCAGGCTGCACCTAGCCCCCGACTAGCGTCGACGGCCTGCCCCGGCACCCGGAAACCGGGATTTTTTTCTGCGCAGCGTTATGCCAGGGCCAGCCAGAGCACCAGAACGGTAAAAACGGCAAACACGGCCATCACCACGTAGACCATCACCCGCAGCCAGGTGAGGCCGCCGCTGCCCAGGGTTTTGGTCAGGGAGGCAATGGGCTGGCCAGGTGACCGTTGAGCCATATGCCCCCTAGGCGTACCCCACGGGTATGACCATCATGGGGTCATAGTGCTCGGGGTCCAGGTGGAGAAGCGAGCAGATGGCCTCTCTGTCGGTGACCGGGGCAACGTTGCCGGCCAAGCCCCGGGCCGTGGCCTCCAGCAGCACGTTGTGGGCCGCCGCCCCTGCCTCGTAGGTCCATATCCACCGGAGCCGCAGTGCAGAGAGGTCATCCCAGGAAACGGTCTTCTGGATGCTGAGAACCGGGATGATGAGCAGCGGCGCCCGGCTCACGTAGGGGGCAGAGGCATCCGATACCGCCTCCCGGTTGTCATCCCTGCATATCGGCCACAGAAAGGTTACGATGGGCAGCCCCCAGAGGTCAATGGGCACCACATTGCCGAAATACCGGCAGGTGTGGTCGGCGGTCACCGCATAGATGTGGAAGGGATAGTAGCCGTGGGCGCTGGGCACCGTGCGGTGGCGCTTCACCGGATTGTTGCCCTGCTCGCTTTTGTCCAGGTAGTATGAGTAGCCGTAGGCCGCCCACAGCAGATGGCTCACCTCCTCCCGGGACAGCGGCGTGCTGCTCCAGGATGTGGCTTCGCTGCGCTCCCCCAGCGCGGCGGTGAGGGGCCCGTCCGAGGCGGATATGCGGGGCAGAAAGGATATCCACAGGGGCCGGTCCACAAAAGCGTAGGGATGCAGAGGGTGACCCAGGGGCATCACAATCCGCCCCTTGTGGTGCGGGGGCAGCCCGATGTTGTCCAGGCGGGAGGGAATCTCGGCGGTAACCACCGTTCCCAGGTTGAGGGCGTTGGCTGCAAACTGGATGTTCTGTCCGATGGCCCCGATTTCTGCTGCCGATGCGTTTTCGTCGGTGCTCACCGTGAGGTCCCAGGTCAGTCCCAGCTGGACGGGGGCGGTGTACTGTGCCACCCGATGCCGGTAGTCTCCCTCCCTGTAGAGAACCAGGGAATGGTTGACGGGGTCGTAGCGGTAGATGGCGTCTTGGCGCAGGACGTAGATGACCGCCGCATGGTGGCCGTCCACCGGGTTGACGGTGCGCCCGCCGTCGGTGAGACCGTAGGCCGCCCACAGCAGGGTGCCCAGGTCCTGGTCGCTCACCGCTTCACTTGTAAACTCCCGTATGGACATGCGGCGGGCCAGGGCCTCCTCAACCGCCAGGTCAAGGTTTTCCGGCGGCGGGAGATCCATGGCGACTCCTACGCTGTCCGAAATCCGATGGCTGGCGATCAGGGAAAAAGATGCAGAGGACACTCCTAGCACGGGGGGCAGAAGCGTGGCGACCAGCAATCCCACAACCACCAGGCCCATGGTTTTTCCATTCATTTTTTCGCCTCACCGTAAAGATTTGTACGGCGTATTTAATGTTTTGTACGGGGCGGGGAAGACGGGGCCCCGCGGCTGCGCGGCCAACGGCGGTTGGAGGCCGTAGCCAGCCGTCTGAAGATATTATTAAGTACATCCCGGCCATATAGAGTCCATGAAACGTGCGGTCGCTGTCCTGCTCCTGCTGGGCCTTCTTTTCCAGGCCGCTGCCGGAGGGTTCCCCGTGTATTCTTCAAATGTCCCCCGTGAAGAGTTCCAGCCCGGGGCCCCTGCACCTCTGGATATGCCCACGTGGGCTGATGGATGGTTC
>DSCA01000021.1 GCA_011049295.1 Thermoplasmatales archaeon | reverse complement strand
GTGCGGGGGGCGGGCAGGGGAGGAGGCGGCCCGCATTGTCCCCGTGGAGCGGGGGCTGCACTGCGGATGGTATGAGGTGCCAGTGGTGGCCCGGCGCCATCTGGCCAAGCCCCTCAGGCGGATGGGGGTGGAGGCGCCGGCTCCAGATACAGAATGAAGACGGTGCCCTGGGGAGTGCCCTCGTCCATGTGGTCCCTGACGGCAATCCATCCCCCATAATTTTCCACCATCTTTTTTACCAGGTAGAGGCCCAGGCCGCTGCCGGGGCTGCCCCGGCGCTTGATTCCCGGATGGAACAGCTTTTGCCTGACCTCCGGGGCGATGCCCGCGCCGTCGTCGGCAATGGACAGCGTGACGTACTCCCGGTCGTCCACGGTGGCGGTGCCGCAGGAAATGTCCAGGTGCGAGCAGCCGGAGTGGACGATGGCATTCTGGATGAGGTTGGAGACGATGCTGTCCAGGAAGGGGCCGGCCATCACCCGGACCGGGCAGGGATGGACGGTGACGGCGATGCTGCGGTCCTCCGCCTGCTGCCGGTTGGCCTGCACGGCGCCCTCGATTATCTGCTCCAGGCTGACCGGGGAGCGCCGGTGCTCTCCCTCCGCCGCCCGCAGGTCCCTGACCTTCTGGATGAGGTGGGTGCTGGCCTGCACGGCGTGCAGCGCGTTGGAGACCAGGCTCTGCTGCTCGGGGGTCAGGTGCAGGCTGTCCATTATTTCCAGGTTGCCCTGGACCACCATGTTGCGGTTGGCCACGTCGTGGCGGAGCAGCGAGTTGTAGAACTCCCTCTCCTCCTCGGCCTCCTTGCGGTCGGTGATGTCCCGGTATATGCCGAAGATGCCCACCTGCTCCCCCTCCACGAAAACGGGAGCGCCCAGGATGGATACCGGCACCCGTGAGCCGTCCCTGCGGCAGCGTACGGATTCCAGTTTGATGGTGTCCCCGGATACCACGTGGGAGGTTATATCCCGGCCCTCCTCCTCCCGGTCCTCGGGCAAAATGAAGTCGTCGATGTTTTTTCCCCGGAGCTCCTCTGCGGTGTAGCCGAAAATGCGCACGAAGGCGGGGTTGACATCCGTGACCCGGTGCTGGCGGTCCATGGAAACGATGGCCTCGGGGGAGCTCTCGAACAGGGCCTGGAAGTAGTTCTTCTGGCGGGCCAGCTCCCGCTCCGTCTGTTTGCGCTCGGTGATGTCCCGCACGGTGACGAAGCCGCCGATGATTCTCCCCTCCAGATAAATGGGCGAGGTGTTGAGTTCCGTGTTGAGGACCGCCGTGCCCCGCTGCAGGTTGATGTCCAGGTTGGTGATTTTGTGGCCCTGCATGGTGCGATGCACCGCGTCCTGGAAGCGGACGGTGTGCTCTCCGGCCACAAAGTCCCGGAAGGGGCGACCCAGGAACTGTTTGGCCGGGGCGGCCACCAGCTGGGCAAAGTGGGTGTTGGCGTAGTCGACGTTTCCCTCCTCGTCCACGATGCAGATGCCCTCGCTGGCCGTCTCTGCCAGCAGGCGAAAATCAATCTCCGACCCGGTGCCCACCGGGAGCTTGAATTGCATCACGGCGTACACAATCAGCAGGACCATGACGGCGTCCAGGACGGCGCCCACCGGGAACTGGGCCACCCCCAGCACGTCCACCATGACGCTGAAGCTCACGTAGGAGAGGAGGGCATTGGTGGGAATGGCAAACAGGATGTACAGTATCTGCCGCTGCTTGATGCCCACGCTCTCCCGGTAGTACTGGATGAGCATGAACAT
The DNA here is from genome assembly GCA_011049295.1 of Thermoplasmatales archaeon. Lineage (GTDB taxonomy): Archaea > Thermoplasmatota > E2 > UBA202 > DSCA01 > DSCA01. The sequence continues at coordinate 843 of DSCA01000021.1, read as the reverse complement.
GCTGAACAGGATGAGTATCAGGCCGCCCCAGGAGTGGATGGTGAAGGGAAGGAATTCGTAGACCGGCTCGTAGCCGTAGCCGATGAAGTCCGTGCCGGTGACGTAGTTGCCGGTGGGCAGGAGGAAGGCCAGGGCCACAAAGGGGATGTAGGCCAACAGGTAGGTGTAGGAGCGGAAAAAATGCGTGTAGGAGGCACAGAACTGGAATACCAGGGGCGGAATGAATATCAGGGCCATGGTGCTCAGGTGGGCCCACAGGACGTCTCCCTCGGTGAGGTTGGTCAAGATGACCCCCACGTTCCAGAGGAAGATGGTAAAGGCCAGGGCCACCAGGGGAAGTATGTACCTTTTGCGCGGTTTTTGCCGCAGTAGGTAGATGCCCACCGACAGCAGCAGCAGGGCGGTGATGACAGAGGGAACCACGTAGAGGGGATTCATGCCTATATGTAGAGATGATGGATGCTCTATAAGAAGTTTTATATTATTTCAGGAGGAAGAGCCCTGGGCAGCCGCTGGGCGGAAAAAACAGTACTTCCGAATCTCAAAAAAAACGTATTCAAAGTACACATTGACTGGCATTGAACTGCCGAGGCTTTGCAGTCTTCCGTTCAGTATGGCTGATGCTGCCGATATGGCCGTAGCTTCTATTGTTTTTACGTTGGGGGGGAGTGGTAACCACATCTCCCGCGCTTGCTTCTTGGTCGAACCATGCCGGAGGCATTATAAGCATGGCCAACACGAAAAATATTATCATTTTTTTGGTGTCATTATGTTTCCTCCAATTGACTAATAAATTTTATAGAGGGCTTTGAATAACTCCCATAATTTTCACATTTCCCGTTC
>DSCA01000016.1 GCA_011049295.1 Thermoplasmatales archaeon | reverse complement strand
GGCTTCATCCCGAAACTATCGCAACAGTATTTTAGACAGGTAACCATCACTTTGTGCTCTTCAAATCAATCTCGTGGTCGGGGATGTTATTGTGCCCCCTTTTCAGACTTTCGGGATAGAGCCCCGCCTCACGCAACCGTTATATAGATAGCAGAGGACCCGGCACAATGGTTAAAAGCCTTCACACATTATAGGCAAAGATGCTCACTGAAAACGCTCTCACTGTTCTTAAAAAGCGCTATCTATTGAAGGACCAGGATGGCAACGTCATCGAAACCCCGGAGGACCTGTTCCGGCGGGTGGCCCGCAACATCGCCTCTGCCGACGAGCAGTACGGCGGGGACGTAGAGCAGGCGGAGAAAGACTTCTATAACCTGATGTCCAACCTGGACTTTCTGCCCAACTCCCCCACCCTGATGAACGCGGGCACCGAAATCCAGCAGCTGTCGGCTTGCTTCGTGCTTCCCGTGGAGGACTCCATGGAGGGAATATTCGACGCCATCAAGAACACGGCCCTCATCCACCAGTCGGGCGGGGGCACCGGCTTTTCTTTCTCCCGCATTCGCCCCGCCGGGGACATCGTGCATTCCACGGGGGGTGTGGCCTCCGGCCCCATTTCCTTCATGAAGGTGTTTAACGCCTCCACCGACGTCATCAAGCAGGGGGGACGGCGCCGGGGCGCCAACATGGGAATTCTGCGGGTGGACCACCCGGACATCATGGACTTCATCACCTGCAAGCGGGACCAGAAGGAGCTGACCAACTTCAACATCTCGGTGGCCGCCACCAAGACCTTCATGGATGCCCTGGACAACGATGACACCTACGAGCTCATCAACCCCCGCACCAATCAGGCCACGGGGAAAATGAAGGCCAGCCAGGTGTTCGACAAAATCGTGGAGATGGGCTGGGAGAACGGAGAGCCCGGGGTCATCTTTCTGGACCAGATCAATCGGGACAATCCCACCCCGCATGTGGGCCAGATAGAGTCTACCAACCCCTGCGGCGAGCAGCCCCTCCTGCCCTACGAATCCTGCAACCTGGGGTCCATCAACCTGGCCCACATGGTCAGGGACGGGTCCGTCGATTTCGACAAGCTGAAGGACGTGGTGTGGAAGGCGGTCCATTTCCTGGACAACGTGGTGGACAAGAACCAGTACCCCCTGGAAAAAATCCGGGAGATGACCCTGGCCAACCGCAAAATAGGGCTGGGGGTCATGGGGTTCGCCGACCTGCTGATTCAGCTGGACGTGGCCTACGACAGCGAGGAGGCCCTGCAGGTGGCCCGGGAGGTGATGTCCTTCGTGCAGGAGGAGGCCCGCCAGGCGTCCGTGCAGCTGGGCAGAGAGCGCGGCTCCTTCCCCAACTTCGAGGGCAGCATCTACGACGGGCAATACGAGGCCATGCGCAACGCCACGGTGACCACCATCGCCCCCACGGGCACCATCTCCATCATTGCCGGCTGCTCCTCGGGCATCGAGCCCCTGTTTGCCGTCACCTTCGTCCGCAACATCCTGGACAAGGATGACCGCCTGGTGGAGGTCAATCCCCATTTCGAGCACCGGGCCAAAAAAGAGGGCTTTTACAGCCGGGAGCTGCTGAAGGCCATCGCCCGCAACAAGGGGTCCGTGCAGGGCCTGGAGGAGGTGCCGGAGGACGTGCAGCAGGTCTTCGCCACCGCACTGGACATCACCCCCGAGTGGCACATCCGCATGCAGGCTGCCTTCCAGGAATACACGGACAATGCCACCTCCAAGACGGTGAACTTCCGGGAGGATGCCACCCGGGAGGACGTGCGCACCGTGTATCTGCTGGCCTACGAGCTGGGATGCAAGGGGGTCACCGTCTACCGCTACGGCAGCCGGGCCGGCCAGGTGCTCACCACCGAGGAGGAGCAACCGGCCCCGGCCATCGCCCAGCAGCCCAAGCCCCGTCCCCTGGTGGTCAGCGGCATCACCCGCAAAATTGCCACCGGCTGCGGCAACCTGTACGTGACCATGAACTCCGACGACACGGGATTGTTCGAGGTCTTCGCCCGGCTGGGAAAGGCCGGGGGATGTGCCGACGCCCAGCTGGAGGCCATCGGCCGGATGATATCACTGTCTCTCCGATCCGGCCTGAAGACGGAGTCCATCATCAAGCAACTCAAGGGAATCCGATGTCCCTCGCCCCTCCTGGCCCGGGGCGGCCCCATGCTGTCCTGTCCCGACGCGGTGGCCAAGGCCCTGGAGGAGCACGTGAAGGGGCAGAAGCCGCCGGAGACCGCCAAGCTGGATGCCTTCCAGGAAAAAAACGACCAGCCCCTCATCCGGGCCCCGGTGGGACCGGTGGGCGTATGCCCGGACTGCGGCAGCCCCATGGTCTACGAGGAGGGATGCCGCATCTGCAAAAACTGCGCCTACTCCACCTGCGGGTAAGGCATACCCGGTTTCACCGGCTGCCTGGTAATGCAGAGCCATCACTGTTGGAAAAAAGGCTTTATGGGCACCCTTTTCCTCTGTTGAAATTTTTTTGCTTACCTTGGGCAACTATCCTAATTTGAGCGAGCGAGAGATCCCCTGCCTTTAGGTAGGGGATGAATCGCTCTCAGCGGTTCGACAACCCTTTTTACCATACGTATTGTTCCATATTTGGACAGGCGCGCCCGCGGGGGC
>DSCA01000014.1 GCA_011049295.1 Thermoplasmatales archaeon | reverse complement strand
GTTCCCATGGGTGTGCAGCAGGTGGCGCACCGCAGCCCGCTCCTCCCCCTCCGCCAGGTGGGGAAAGGCAAACACCGACCCCGGCACCCCGCCCAGCAAAACGGCGTCCGCGGCCCCCGTCTCCAGCAAATGGGCTGTAACCTTGAGAGCCGTGCCGTACTTGGCCCCCCCGAAGACAAAAAGGTTGGGCCGGGCCGGGCGCTCCAGAATGGTGGTCAGGGTGGACACCTCCCTCTCCAGCAGCCGGCCGGCGCAGGAGGGCAGAACGGGGATGAACCCCACCAGGGAGCAGTGGGCGCGATGGGCGGCGGCAAAGGCGTCGTTGACGTACACGTCCACCAGGGGAGCCAGGGCCTGTACCAGGGCCGAGCGGGCATGCTCCTCCGGGGATTTTGTGTCCCTCTCCCCCTCAAACCCGCGCACGTTGCCCAGCAGGAGAACCTGGCCGGGCCGGGCCTCCCCAACGGCCCGCTGCGCCTTCTCCCCCCAAACGTCGTCCACGTAGTCCACCTCCACCCCCAGGTGATGGGACAGGGCCCGGGCGTGGGGCTCCAGGCCCATGAAATCCCAGTCCCCGGGGCGCCCCTGATGGGCCAGAACGACTACCGCGCAGTTGCGGTCCAGCAACTCCTGCAGGGTGGGAAGGACCCGCCGGATGCGCGAGGTATCCAGAATGTCCAGGGTATCCGGGTCCAGGGGGGAATTGATGTCCACCCGCACCAGCACCTTTTTGTCCTCGACCTCCAGGTCGTCAAGCGTGGGAAGGGCCATGCAGGGAAATGCACAGATGCATTAAATAGGTTTTTCACGAGGACGTTTTGCCCCGCATAAACTCCAGCAACTGCTCCCGGTACTCGTCCCGGGTGAGGGCCAGCTCGATGTTGGTCTTTATCCAGTCCAGCTTGTTTCCCAGGTCGAAGCGTCTCCCATCGAACCGGTAGGCGTAGACCTGGTGATGCCGGTTGTAGGCGGAGATAGCATCCGTCAGCTGGATTTCTCCACCCCTCCCCGGCTCCACCTCCTCAATGAACCCGAAAATCTCCGGGGTGAACACGTAGCGGCCCATCACCGCCAGAGTGGAGGGGGCCTCCTCCACCGGGGGCTTTTCCACCATGCCCCGCACCCGGTACAGGCGCTCCCCCACCGGCTCCCCGTCCACGATGCCGTAGCGGACCACGGCCTCCCGGGGAACCTCGCCCACCGCCACCACCGGCGCCTCCCGGGCCCTGAACTGGTCCACCAGCTGCCCGATGCAGGGCGTCTCCGAGATGATGATGTCGTCGCCCAGGAGCACCGCGAAGTCGTCGTCGTCCACGTGTTTTTTGGCGCACAGCACCGCGTGGCCCAGACCCAGAGGGCTTTTCTGGCGGATGTAGTGGATGTCGGCCAGGTCCGAGATGCGCTCCAGCTGCTCCAGGGTGTCGTAGTCGTTGCGCTGATGCAGCACGCTCTCCAGCTCGTAGGACATGTCAAAGTAGTCCTCGATGGACTGCTTGCCCCGACCGGTGATGATCAGGATGTCGTCGATGCCCGCCTCCACCGCCTCCTCCACCACGTACTGGATGGCCGGCTTGTCCACCACCGGCAGCATCTCCTTGGGGGTGCTCTTGGTGGCCGGGAGGAAGCGGGTGCCCAGTCCGGCAGCAGGAATAACCGCCTTCATAGCCGTGAAATCGGCCCCGCCATTTATTCTTTGTGTTTTGGGATGGGATGCACAGCACGGTGGGCAGGAGACAGGAGTGGAATCTGGAGGACTCCAGGTGAAATCGGCCACCGGCGGCTGGTTGACGTAAACAGTCAGCGAACTCGACCAGCCGCTCACCGCACCCTGCTCATCACTGGCCTTCACCCTCACCTGATAGGTGCCAGGCGAAGACCACAGATGCGTGGCAAACGCAGTGGCGCCAGAAGTGTAGGGCCCCCGCCAGCCGGAATCACTGCCATCCCCCCAGTCGAAAAGGTAGGAAATGTTGTCGCCGTCGGGGTCGGTAGTTGATGCACTATACGTGTACCCGGCTTTCGCATTGTGGACCAAGACACCATCGGCAAAGAAAGTGTGAGAGCCCTCGACCTCAAGATTGTAGGTAGGAGACTGCTCCCACACCCGCTCCAGAGAAACAACCATCACGGCCTCATTTTGGCTGCTGAGAAGCTCATCTCCCTCAGTGATATTCCTAGCTGGCATCCATCCCCCATCGACATAGAGAATATGACTGGGGGTCACCTCAACCTATCATTTATGACCAGATAATAAGCCCCCATGTCATCCGGACTATGACAGTACACCCCAGTGACCTCGCCGATAACAATCGAACCGTTATCAAACGACTTCACCCTATCTCCCGGCTCAACCTGCTTAATGTTCTTATGGGAACCATCCGCCATCGTGATTTGTGTTCCCGCCAGAAAACAGGGATCCAAAGGCTCGGCTGGCGCCGATTCACCCCTAACATCAAAGGGCATTGCTGGCAAAAAAACCGCCGCAGCCATTACACATACCACAAATACACTTCCTACTTTGCCGTTCATAGCCTCAAAACCAACTAATAATATAGAGAGTTTTGAATAACCCCTAATAGCAACCTATATCTATTCGTTTTCTATTCCTGTTGTATAGGAGGAGAATAGGGATGAGTTTTGATGAGTTTGTTCTGAGGAAGCAGTATGGACGGGT
>DSCA01000215.1 GCA_011049295.1 Thermoplasmatales archaeon | reverse complement strand
GGGGTGGGAGCCGCCCTGCTGTTTTCGCTGCTGTCCATCACCTATGTGCGGTCCCGCATCCGGGCCCTGGACCTGGCTCCCCTGGAGGGCGAGTTTGGGTGAGCCCGGGGAAGGGAAGGCCGGTGGGGGCAGGGGGAACAAGACTTAAATACATTTTTAGGTATACCTAAATTCAGTGAAGACTGTTCTCCTAATGGGCAATCCCAACGTGGGAAAAAGCGTGGTGTTCTCCCGCCTCACCGGAGCCAACGTCATAGCATCCAACTATCCAGGCACCACCGTGGACTTCGCGGAAGGCCGGATGAAACTGAAGGGAGAAACGGTGCGCATCGTGGACGCCCCCGGCACCTATTCCCTGCAGGCCTCCAACAGGGCGGAAAAGGTAGCCGTCCGTCTTCTGGAGGAGGCAGACATCGTGGTGAACGTGGTGGATGCCACCAACCTGGAGCGCAACCTGTACCTGGCGCTGGAGCTGCTGGAGCGGGATGTTCCCCTGCTGGTGGCCCTCAACCTGTGGGACGAGACCGAACACCTGGGCATCCACATAGACCGGAAAAAACTAGAGCAGGAGATGGGCGTCCCCGTGGTCTCCACCGTGGCCCTCACCGGCGAGGGCATCCGGGAGTTGGTGGACCGGCTGCCGGAGGCCACCGCCCCGTCCATCACCCCGCTCAGCGAAGAGGAGCGATGGGCGCGCATCGGAAAAATCATCAAAGAGGCGGAGCGAATCACCCATCGCCACCACACGTTCAAAGACAAAATCAAGGATGCCACCATCAAGCCGGCCACCGGCCTCCCCATCGCCCTGGCGGTGCTGGCCCTGGCCTTTCTGGCGGTGCGGCTGATAGGAGAGGGACTTATCACCTACGCCATCGACCCCCTGTTTGACGCCTATCGTCCCCTGGTCACCGAGCTCAGCGACTGGCTTCCCCCCGGCTTCCTGCACGACGTACTCATCGGAGAGCTCATCGACGGGAAAATCGACTATCTGCAGTCCATGGGCCTGCTGACCACGGCCCTGTACGTTCCCATGGGGGCGGTGCTGCCCTACATCATCGCCTTCTACTTCACCCTCTCCCTGCTGGAGGACTCGGGATACCTCCCCCGGCTGGCCACCCTGGTGGACACCATATTCCACCGCATGGGACTGCACGGATACGGCATCGTACCCCTCTTCCTGGGTATGGGATGCAACGTGTCCGGCGTGCTGGCCACCCGAAACCTGGAGAGCCGCAAGCAGCGCTTCATCGCTGCCACCCTGCTGGCGGTGGCCGTTCCCTGCATGGGCCAGACGGCCATGATTTTCGGCATCCTGGGGCCCTACGGACTGCGCTACGTGCTCATCGTGTTCGCCGTCCTGGCGCTCACCTTCGTGGCCGTGGGCAGCATACTGCACCGCCTGACGGGGGGAACCAGCCCGGAAATTTTTCTGGATATACCTCCCTATCGCCGCCCCAGTCTGCGCGCCTTGGCCAAAAAGACCTGGATGCGCATCCGCTGGTTTCTCCGGGACGCCCTTCCCTGGCTGTTCTTGGGGGTGCTGCTGGTCAACGTGCTCTACACCGCCGGGTTTCTGTCCCGGCTGGGCGACCTCTTCTCCCCCCTCACCGAGGGCTGGCTGGGCCTTCCCCGGGAGGCCACCACCGCCCTGATGATAGGATTCCTGCGCAAGGACCTGGCGGTGGGGATGCTGCTTCCCCTGGGTATGCGGCCCCTGCAGCTGGTCATTGCCGCCACCCTGCTCACCGTCTACTTTCCCTGCGTGGCCACCTTCGTGGTCATGCTCCGGGAGCTGGGCTTCCGGGACCTGCTCAAGTCCCTGGCCGTCATGGCAACTGCGGCCCTGCTCATTGGCGGGGCCCTGCGTCTGGTGCTGCTGGGATGGTAACTACAGATACAGCAGAGTTACGAACAGGGCCACGGAAAGGGCAGTCAGCACCCCCCATACCTCCGCCCTCCAGTGCATGATTTTCCTTCCGTCCAGGGGTCCAAAGGGAATCAGGTTGAAGAAGGCCAGAAAGGCGTTGATGGAGGCCACAAAAAGGGCAATCTCTCCCGCCAGCCCCCCGCTGACCAGCCACACCCCGGTGAACACCAGGGCGATGAGCACGTTGGTGGCCGGTCCGGCCGCGGAAATTTTTCCCCCCTCCTCCCGGGTGGGACGCCCGAAAATCTGCACCGCTCCCGGGGCGGCAAACACGATGCCCGCAAAGACACCCAGCAGCAGGGCAAACAGCAGCCCCTGGGGAAACATCCGGAACTCCGACCAGTACCCGTAGCGCTGCCCCATGTACTTGTGGGCCAGCTCGTGGCAGAAAAAGGCGGTGGCAATGGCCAGGAAGGACAGAGGTATGTTGGACACCACGGCCCCCAGGTGCTCTAGGGGCGGGCGGGGGACAAAGACGAAGGCAAAGGCCACGGTGAGGACGGCCATGGCGATGGCTATATGCGTCACCTCTGTGCGGCTGAACCGGATGCCGGACCGGGGGTAGCCTCCGCCGTACTCGCGGGGGGCGCCGCCGGGAAGGTCGTGAAACGAGTAATATATGCGCCGGTCGTCCATGGGCCCATAAACTCCGCTGCTTTATCAATCTTTTTTTATGCTGGCGGCCCTGAGCACGTTCTCCAGCATGCAGGCGATGGTCACCGGTCCCACCCCTCCCGGCACCGGGGTGAGAGC
>DSCA01000061.1 GCA_011049295.1 Thermoplasmatales archaeon | reverse complement strand
GAGGACACCCAGTATCTCCTGTGCTGCTCCCGCAACCTGCAGCAGCAGTGGGAGGTAAGAGGCCAAATTCCGGGCTTTCTGTACGGCAACGCCGTCTATGGGGGTGCGTATGTGGCGGCCACCGGGTCCCGCTCCTTGCTCAATCGCTACTATGCCGCTCTCTTCGAGCTGGCCACCGGCCGGCACGTCATGGACCTGGACCTGGGGCCCCGGGTCAGCGGACGCCTGGACGACTACCTACGGGGGATTGCCGTGGATGCCGCCGGCGACCTGGTGGTGGCCGGGGCCCGCACCGTGGGCAGAGCTCTGAAACTGCGCCTCAGCCAGTCCACTCCGCCTCCCTTCCCTCCGCCTGCTCCTCCTCCCTCCCCGCAGCCGTCCCCGGAGTCCTGGCTGGAGCGTGCGTTGCGGTGGCTGGCCGGTCTGTTGGGTCGGTGAGCGGCGTTGGGTTTAAAGGCGGTGAATCCTGTGGGCGCTACCCACCATGAGGATACCATGGACGTCAGCATCTTCGAAATCGTTATGTTGCTCTGTTTCGGAGCCGTCTGGCCCTTTTCCATATATACGTCGTATACCTCCCGCAGCAATGCCGGCAAAAGTATCGTCTTCCTGTTCGTCATTCTGGTTGGCTACGGGGCGGGATGCGTCCACAAGATGCTGTATCATTTCGACCCGGTCATATTTCTCTACGCCTTCAACGGCTCCCTGATATCCGTCGACATCGCCCTGTATTTCCGCAACGCCGCCTCAGATGGGAAAAAACGTTAAATACGGACGGGCTATTGGGTGCCGGCGGCAGAGGAGCGCCTCCCACTAGGATTTTTCCCTCCTACCTCCTGTCTCCTCTGCCCCACCTCCTTTTCTGTTCCTCCTGTCCCCAGCCCTGCCTCCAGATGAGATACGTAAGGGCCATATAAAACAGGTTTGTCAAATTGATTCCGTTGTTTTGGGCGCCCGCCAAATTTTGTAAAACATATTTTACCATATCCTCCTCTGGCCCCGGGGTGAAGCATGGGCTATCCATATCCGGCATCCTCTTGCCTCCATCTCCCTGCCCCACCTCTTTGGTTTCGCCTTTTTCCCCGTTGTGCCTACCGTTAAGCGGTCCGGGACTACTTAAATGCTTTTTCAAGCTCTGTTTAACTTCGTAAAATCCGAGTTGAGCGCCGCGGAGACCACCCCTCCCCCCTTTCTTCACAATAGTTAAATTTAAATGCGATGGGAACATTACCTCTCCATGGAAGCCATGGGCAACAAAAAGGGCGTGCTGAAGAGCGTCCTCCGGCAGCTGCATCAGGGGGCAGAGGTGGCGGAGGTGCGAGAAAAAGCCAAAGAGGCGCTGCGGGAGCTGACCCCGGCCCAGATTTCCGAGGTGGAGCAGGAGCTGATACGGGAGGGATTGCCCCGGGAAACCCTGCAGAAGCTGTGCGACGTGCACCTGGCCGTCATGCAGGAGTCACTGGAAAAACAGGAGGTTTCAGTGCCCGACTGGCACCCCGTGCACATTCTGATGGAGGAGCACCGCCGCCTGCTGGACCTCGCCGAGCAGCTGGTCAGCGCCCAGCGGGAAAAAGACGACCGGCGCATCGCCCATCTCCTGGAGCACCTAGACGAGGCAGAGAGCCACTACCTCCGGGAGGAAAACGTGCTGTTTCCCTACCTGGAAAAACACGGGGTCACCGAGCCCCCGGCCATCATGTGGAAGGAGCATGATGCCATCCGGGATTTCAAGAAACGCCTCCAAAAAGCCGCCTCCGAACGCCACCAGGGCGATCTGGCCTCTCTGGCCCCTGCCCTGCGGGAGATGCTCTCCCACCACTTTTACAAGGAAAACAACATCCTGTTTCCCACCGCTTTGGAGGTGATGGATGACGGGGAGTGGGTCAGCGTCCGGGAGCAATTTGACCACATCGGCTACTGCTGTTTCACCCCCCAGGCCCCCCCCGTGGAAAAGGAGACGGGGGGCGGCGGGGAGAGGCCCCAAAAAGGAGAGATATCTCTGGAAACGGGTCACTTCACCAGCAGGGAGCTGGAGGCCGTACTGGACGCCCTGCCCGTGGACATCACCTTCGTGGACAGGGACGACCGGGTTCGCTACTTCAACCAGGCCCAGGACCGTATCTTCGTGAGGACCAAGGCCATTCTGGGGCGCACCGTCCAGAACTGCCATCCCAGCAAGAGCGTGGACGTGGTCAACCGAATCGTGGAGGCCTTCAAAAAAGGGGAGCGGGACAGCGCCGAATTCTGGATTGACATGGGGAGCAGGAAAATCTACATCCGCTACTTCCCGGTATGGAAGGACGGCGAGTACCTGGGCGTCGTCGAGGTTACGCAGGACATCACTTCACTCAAGGAGATTGAGGGCCAGCGCCGTCTCCTGGACTGGGACTAGCGGCGGAAGGGGCAGGGAGGAGCGGGACCCTGCGCAACCCTATTTTTATCACAATCGTTAAATATGGGAATGGCGTTCAAAACACGGGGCAGGGGTGTGCGCCTCCTTTGGATTTTTCAATCCTCCTGCATCCTCTGCCCCGCCTCTTGTTACAGATACCAGTCCATGTTTCTGCCTTCCGCCTCCGCGGAGCAACAGTTGAATTCCCAATAACTTGACTTTGTCAGATTAAATTTTTTTGAGATAGCTCTCAATTTTTCGGAACATTTTTTTGCTCTGTATTCTCTTGATAATATGGAGGGGATAGGGAATGAAGTTTACCCTATCGGTT
>DSCA01000136.1 GCA_011049295.1 Thermoplasmatales archaeon | reverse complement strand
CCCTCCGCCAGGCGCCCGTCTATCTCAATGGCAATAACCCTGCTCACCCTCCCGGCCATGCGACGGGTGAGGGCGCCCTCTCCGGGCCCTATCTCCAGCACCACATCGCCGGGGGACAGGCAGGCATAGTCTATCTGCCGCTGGGCAACCCGGCCGTCAACCAAAAAGTGTTGCCCCCGGCGCATGTTACTTTTTCAGGGGCGACCGGGTGAACAGGCGGTATTTCTGGTCGGGATTCATCAGCTCCTCCTCCACGCGCCTGGCAATCAGTTTTTCCGGATGCGTGAGGTGCTTGACCCGCTGTGAGAGGTCCTCGAAACTGGTGAAGGGCTGCTTGCGTCGCTCCTCCACGATCTCCCGCATGGTTTTTTTTCCCAGGCCGGGGAGCAGCTCCAGGGCGTGAAACCGGGTGGATATGGAGGGGCACTCGTTGTAGAACTTCACGAAGCGCTGCTCATGGTCCTTGACGATGTCCTGGATGATGTAGGGCAGTTCCCCGTGGGCGGCGGCGGTGAGCTCCTCGTAGTTGACCCGCCCCTTGACCTTGGCGATTTTACCCCGCTGCTCCTTGTCTTTGCCCACGTAGACCCGCTCGCCGATGGTCAGGGCTACGTCCCGCTTGGGTAGCAACTCCAGAAGGGTAAACTGGTCCTCCCCCACCCCGTAGGCCAGTGCCTCCTTGCGGTGGCCGGGCTTTCCCATTGCTAGGTAGTCCAAGATATAGACATAGTCCTCCATTTTCACCTCAGCGATACTGGTCCACGAGGGACACTATCTTTTTGGCCTCTTCCTTGGTGGGAACCACGGTTTCCTTGGCAAAAATCATCATCACTTCCTCTTCGTCCCGGGGAAGCAGGTCGGCAATCTTGTAGGCGTGCCGCTTCTTGAGCTTTTCCATCTCCCGCAGCTGCCTCACCAGATCCCTGGTTTTTTCGGCGGAGAGATGCACCACCTTCTCGGCGTGCTCCAGAGCTATTTTTTGCTCCCGGGTCATTTCCTCCCGCTCCTTGCTCAGGGCGGTGAGCATGTTTTTTACCTCGGCCAAAGAAACGATGCGCATGCTACACCCGCTTGAGATGCTCTGGCCGCACGATGATCTGTTTCATGGCGTTTCCCTGGCGAACTCTCACCACGTAGGCGGTGCCCCGTTTTCCCTCCACATAGCCCGTCTTGCCGTGAAAACGGCGGTGGGGCATACCCTTGTGCACGGAGGGGTCGGTCACGATGGCCACCGGGGTGTCTTCTTCAAACTCCTGTAGTGCCCGGGTAATGGGGCTCAGGCCCCGCTGGCGGGGCTTCTTCCTAAGTATCTGACGGGTCTTGTTCCTTATTCCTTTCGATCTCTTGACCATCTTCATCACCAATCGCAATGACGTCCAGGTTCTGCATGTGAAGGGGACAGCCGGTTAGCGCCTGCAGGGAGGGTGCTGTCCTGCCACCGTCCCCGGTGACGAGCTCCTTGATGTAGGTGCCCGACTCGGCCCTGATGACCAGCGTCGCCGTGTCACCGGCCGTGTCTTCGACGTGAATGTCCAGCACCCTGCGCCGGCGAACCTTGTCCGCCCTTCTGTGAACTACGCGAGACGGCGTACGCTGATTTATATAGCAACCCCGTAATGCGTTAACTGCTTCATTAAGTTTTCCCCTCTCGCATCCGCTGACCACCGCCCGGTAGGTCTTGGTCCACCGGGCCGCCTTCAGATGCTCTATCTCTGCCCTGTCCGCAAACCGCAGGCGGCTGACTGTCACCTTGCCCTCCGCCCAGCGGTTAATGGCTTTCTCCAATGATTCCAGGTCGACGAACCGGCGCCGGGGCTCCTTAACCTCCAGGACAAAGGGGCGACCGTGGCCCAGCATGCGCACGTCGATGTCCTCCCGTCCCGCCCCGTGGAAGCTCTCCTCAGAGCCGCCGGTGGCCTCCACCACCGGGGCAGCCACCAGTTCCTCCACGCTCTCCTCATACATTTTGCCCTCCCCGCCGCAGTAGTCACATCCCACCCCCCGGCATTTGCGGCACCACCACTTGGTCTGGGGAATGCCCCGCACATGCTTGCAGTACCGCCCGTAGATGTACAGGGGGCGAACGTCCAGCTCCACATGATTGTACTGGGTGTTGACGATGGCCGTGACGTCCGGACGGGAGAAATCAACCGTCTTGCCGGTGCGCTCCTCCACCCGTTTGCCCACCTCCCGGTTGATTTCCCGCTTGATGGGCTCACCGTCTCCGCCGATGGCTGCTACCTCTCCCTCCCGCAGCTCCAGGGCCTCCTCCACCCGGCTTCCCACCAGAAAGGTGGCATACTGGTAGGGCTCCAGGGCCTCCACCACCAGGTCGGCCAGTTCCTCCAGCTCCCCCATCAGGCCCTCGCACAGCCAGCAGTCCCCGGGGTCCACGGGAGCGGTGCCCATCTCCTCCCGGATGCACTGCCCCCGCCGCCGGTTTTCCAGCCCGTGGGCTACCTGGACAAACTGCCGTCCCAGGCAGGAATCGCAGAGGGCATAGGAACGCAGGCGCCCCGCCCGCTCCAGGATGTCAGGCGAGGTCAGCGATGCGCAGTCATCCATTCGGCAGTGAAATATGCCCGCTATTAAAACATTTGGGCACGGCTGCTGTGTTGACGGTATGATTAAAATTCCTCCTACGTCATAGAAGAGTATATCTCAGGCCATAGCTGAGATATACCAGGAGGAACCAGATGAGGTATATAGGATTGGATATCCATAAGGACT
>DSCA01000164.1 GCA_011049295.1 Thermoplasmatales archaeon | reverse complement strand
TTATGTGGCCGGCCTGGGCGGACGCGACGTTACCACCCGGGATATCGTCAAGATGTATCGCCTGGCCCAGCAGGGCCAGGAGGGCTGGTACAGCGTGGAGGTGAGCTGATGGCCATCAAGGATTTGCCTCGGGAGGAATACGTGCTGGAGGGCAACGCCTCCTGCCCCGGCTGCCCCATCACCATTGCCCTGCGCATCGTGCTCAAGGCCCTGGGAAAAAACACCATCCTGACCATTCCCGCCTCCTGCAGCGCCGTCATTCAGTCCCTGTACCCCAAAACCTCGTTCAACGTGCCCACCCTGAACGTCGCCTTTGAGACGGCGGCGGCTTCCGCCTCGGGCATCGCCGCCTCCCTGCAGGCCCAGGGAAAGGAGGACATCACGGTGGTGGCCTGGGCGGGGGACGGGGGAAGCTACGACATCGGACTGCAGGCCCTCAGCGGGGCCCTGGAGCGGGGGACCAACTTCCTGTACATCTGCTACAACAACCAGATGTATTCCAACACCGGGATTCAGCGCAGCGGGGCCACCCCCTACGGGGCCTGGACCACCACCACCTGGACGGGAAAAAAGGAGAGGCAGAAGGTGCTGGCGGAAATCGTCATGGCCCACCACATCCCCTATGTGGCCACCGCCTCCATCGCCTATCCCGAGGACCTGTACCGGAAAACCAAGAAGGCCCAGGGCATCCGGGGACCCAAATACATGGAAATCATCGCCCCCTGTCCCCCCGGCTGGCGTTTCGACATGAGCAAGACGGTGGAGCTGGCCCGGCTGTCCGTGGAGACCGGAGCCTGGCTGCTGTACGAGTTCGAAAACGAGAGGCTCACCTTCACCGGTCCCACCCGGGCCATCCTGGAGGGCGACAAGGAGCCGGCATCCGTCGAGGACTGGCTGCGTATGCAGGGCCGGTTCCGCGACCTGACCACCCAGGACCTGGAGACCTTCAAGCAGGTGCTGCAGGAGCGCTGGGACCACTACCGCAAGCTGGCCTCCCTGTAGCCCCGTGGCCCGGCAGCCGGATGACCGGGCCCTGGTGTCTGCCGCTGGTTCTTTAGGTTCTTATACCCTGGCGAATCCGTCGCTCACGTAGCGGGCCAGGGCGGCGGCGGAGGCCCGCAGGGGGCGAAGCAGGGAGGGAAGGGAGGCGCAGGTGGTCTGCTTTTTTCGAATGACCTCCAGGAGGTCGTCCACTGTCTCCGGCCGGGGCTCGGCCACCGTGTAGGCACTGCCCACCTCCCAGGCGAAGTGGCCATCGCTGCCCCCGGTGACTCCTTTTTCCCGCCGTCCGGCCAGGGCCGCCGCCCTGCGGTTCTGTGCCGGGAAGCTGCGTCCATTGCAGGCTTCGATGGCGTCGATGGCCAGGTCGTCAAAATGCTTCATGGTTCCCGACAACGTGCGCCCCGGGTGGGGAACCACGGCGATGCCCCCTGCGTGGTGGATTTCCTCCACCGCCTCCACCGCCGCCCGGCTGGTCACCGGCTCCTGAATGCCCAGACCCAGCAGGTGGCCCCGCTCCGTGGAGATCTCGATGCCGGGAATCACCAGAAAATCGTCCAGACGTATATGCCGGAACGCCCCTTCGGTGGTGTTGTGGTCGGTGATGGCCATGCCGGCGAACCCCCGGTCCCGCAGCCGTCGGGCCAACGCCTCAGGGGAGGCATGGCCGTCACGGGAATAGGCGGTGTGCACGTGGAGGTCAAACACGGGCCATAATCGGCGCCGGCTATTTAATGCCCACTACCCCCCGCACCTGGTTTCTCCCGGGTAGCGGATCACGCAGAGAAAGGCGGGGCGCCCTTCCCAGTCGATGACCTGGGAGGAGACCTCGATGGAGTTGGTCCCCCCGTGGCGGCATTTGACCCGGTAGGTATGGATGGGGGGCACGTCCTCGCCGGCCAGCCTCTTTTTTGCCACCTCCTGGGCCTTCTTTACGTCCTCCTCCACGATGAACTCGTTCAGGCGCATGCCGGTGATCTCCTCCGGGGTGTAGCCGGAGGCCCTGTGCTGGCCGGCTGCATATTTTACCTTTTCGTCCTGGATGACCACCACGGAGTCGTACATCTGGTCCAGGATTCTGGAGTACAGCTCGTGCTCCCGCTTGAGGCGGCTTTCCGCCAGTTTGCGCACCGTGATGTCCTTGGCCGAGCCGTAGTAGCGGAGGATGTCTCCGTCGTGGGTGACCATCCCGATGCTTACCACGAAGTCCAGCGGTTTGCCGTCTCGGCGCTGCATTTTTATTTCGAAGTCCCGTATACCCCCCTGCCGGGCCAGGGCCATCATGTCGTTGAGCGCCCGGTTGTCCGCAAACATCACGGCCAGGTCGCGTCCCAGGAGGTCCTCTTTGGTGTTGTAGCCCAGCCTGTCCACCAGCTCCCGGTTGACGTTGAGGAGGATGCCGTCCGGCCCCACCACAAAGGCGGGGTCCATGCAGTTTTCGAACATGTCCCGGTATTCCCCGCCGCCCACGGTGGAGGTCAGCTCCACCTTGCGCAGCAGGCCGTTGAGGTCTATACGCTGGAGGAAGGCCTCCCGGCGCTCCATCCTTATGTTGGAGAGGTGGACCCGTATGGCTTCCTTGCAGAACTCGGCGATGCTGGAATAGCCCAGGCGGGGATTGTTTTTCACCTTGTGTTGCAACTCGTCGTGTAACTCACGGGGAACAGAAATAGTGCTGTACTTGGTCATGTGAATCGTGTATATGTAATGGATAGGGGTATATATAAACTGTTG
>DSCA01000172.1 GCA_011049295.1 Thermoplasmatales archaeon | reverse complement strand
CCCGGGCCTCCACCCCCCGGGCCGCCTCCCCCCGGCTGCTGGCCCGTCACCTGGCGGCGGCGGGGCAGCCCTGCATGGTTGCCGGCGACGTGCGGCAGGCGCTCCAGGTGGCCGGGGAGCGGGCCGGGGAGGAGGACCTGGTGCTGGTCACCGGCTCCCTGTACCTGGTGGGGGAGGCCCGCTCTCTGCTGCCGGCTCCCCTCTCCTCTCCTCGATGACCAGGCCCCGGCGGCGGAGCTGGGCGAGGAACAGCCGGGGGGGAACGCACCGCTCCGGGGTCAGGACTCCCCTCTCCGGTATGGTGCCGTCGGCCAGCATCTGGGCAATGACGGCGGTGGGGAAGCCGGTGGTGCACATCATGGCGGAGAGACCGTGCTCGGCGTCGCCGTGGTCCACCATCTCCAGGACGTGGACGGCGTCCCCCTTCGCCGCGCTGACCCTGGCCAGGACCAGGTCGGGGCCATCGCCCTCCAGAGCCCGGGCCAATACCTCTCGGTGTGGGGGCGGGCCGGGGGGTCAAAAAAGCCCAGGTCACGGAGGAGGCGGAGGGCCTGGCAGTGGCCGGCATAGCGGATGGTCTTGTAGTCCAGCCGGTCCAGGCGACCGGCAAAGGTGTGGGGAAGGGTGGAGGTTCCCCCCGAGGTGTAAAAGGCCTCCAGGGGCGGAAGGCTCTCGAAGGCTATGGGCTCCAGGCCGGTGAGGGAGGGCACCTGGGTGACCTCTCCCCCGGCGATGATGCGGGCCGGCTCCACATATTCGTTGACCAGGCCGTGCACCGAGAACACCAGCTGGTAGTTGAGCGGGGGGCGGGGATGCCGGGGGAGGCCCCCCACCCGGATGTGCAGTCGGGAGGGCCCGTGCTCCTCGATGAGATGGGCGGCCAGCACGTTGGTCAGTCCCGGAGCCAGGCCGCAGTCGGGAACCACGGTGACTCCGGCCTCCACCGCCGCCCCGTGCAGGGACATCTCCCGCTCCACCACCCCGGTGTTGCCCCCCAGGTCGCAGAAGTGCACACCCTGCTCAATGGCCAGCCGGGCCAGCTGGTGGTTGTAGTCATAGGGCAGGGCGCTGACCGCCACGTCCCGGCCCCGCAGGGCCTCCCGCACCTTCTCCGTACGGGCCCGCATCCAGGTGCACCACGTCCACGGCCTCGGCCAGAGAGGGCAGGGCCTGCAGGCATCTCTCGTTGACGTCGGCCACCGTGACCCGGTGTCCCTGTCGGACCAGGTCGTGGGCCACGGCCAGCCCCATCTTGCCTCCTCCCATTACCAGGGCGTCCATGGGCCTACATGCCCGGAGACGTTTTATCTCTTTTGCTCAGGCGTAGTAGGCGACGGCCAGCTGAGCGAAGTTGAAGGTGAAATGGGCGGCTATGGGCGCCAGCAGGTTCCGGGTCTTCATCATCAGGAGGCCCAGGGCCAGGCCCAGCAGGAAGGGGATGAGAACCTGGAGGGGCTGACCGTAGGAGAGGTGGGCCAGGCCAAAGAGCAGGGAGGTGACGGCGATGGCCACCGGCTGTCCCCGCCACCGGGCCATCTCCATCTGCAGCAGCCCCCGGAAAAAGGTTTCCTCGCTGAGCGCGGCCAGAAGGGGTACGGCCACCAGCAGAAAGGGGGTGAGATTGTCCATAATGGACTCCGCCAGGGGGTTGTCCAGGCTGAAGCCCAGGGCCTGGAAGAGCAGGACCACCAGGCCGGAGAGCAGGAGCAGGGCTATGCCCACCCCCGCCCCCAGGGCCAGGGATTCCCTCCATCCCTCCCGGCGGAAAAACAACCGGTGCAGCACCCGGCGCCAGGGTCCGCCGTAGCGGGCCAGCACGTACAGGAAGGAGGCTCCCCCCATGACCAGCAGGTTGAGAAGCAGAGAAAAAAACAGGGTGCCCGGGGTGACATAGGATGCCTCACCTGCCAGGGGGAGCGTCAGGAGGGAGAGGCCGTAGATGTACAGAAAGGGTATGGACAGAATGAGGAGGGCGGCAGTGCGATGGGAGGTCATATGGGGATATGGGTCGGCCTATTAAAACGTTCACTGGTACAGTTCCACCTCCACGGTTTTGCTGTCCACTTCCCGGTCCTGGTAGATGAGGGCCACGGTGATGTGGTAGGTGCCGGAGTCCAGCTTGGTGCAGGAGGAGCAGGGAGGAATGGTTTTTTGGATGACGAACTCCTGGGTGCCGGGGGAGGTGTGGACGACCTGTCGGTGGGTGAGCTTGTAGTCGCCCATGGTGTTTTGCAACCCCCGCACCCTGATGGTCACGTCGTCGAACATGTCGGTTGCCCTGACCTCTACCGTCATGGATATCGATGAGCCGAAGGCGTAGGATGCTTTATCTGTGGACACCGAGGCCAGGGATAATGGCTCCCGGCTCTGGCTGCCCAGGCATCCGGCCAGGAAGGCGCTGGCCAGCACCAGGAAAAGAACGGCGGCCGTCTGGGGGCGCTGCATGATGAGGCTTTATTCCCCCTGGCTATTTAAGGGTTGGCGGAAAAATCCATGCGGGCGCCGGGAATCGAACCCGGGCAACAAGCTGTTTCCCCTTTTTTCCGTCCACGCTTTGTAGGGGGCAGAAAGGGTGGCTGGGAAGCTTGTATCATAACCCCTAGATCACGCCCGCTGTTCTGTCTATTGGGAGGCAATTTAAAAAGGTATGGGCCCGTCGAGATTTGAACTCGAGTCAATGGCTTTTTCTAGCCGGTATGGCTACCCGAAGCCACAAGGGTACCAAACTACCCCACGGGCCCCTGGG
>DSCA01000045.1 GCA_011049295.1 Thermoplasmatales archaeon | reverse complement strand
GACTGGGCCCGGGAGACGCTGGATGCCCACCGCGGGGACCGGCGTCCCCACCTGTATAGCCGGCACGAGTTGGAGCAGGGACGGACCCATGACGAGTTGTGGAATGCCGCCCAGCTGGAGATGGTGACCTGGGGAAAAATGCACGGATATCTGCGCATGTACTGGGCCAAAAAAATCCTGGAGTGGACGGAGAGCCCGGAGCAGGCCATGGAGACCGCTATCTACCTCAATGACCGCTACGAACTCGATGGACGCGACCCCAACGGCTACACAGGTATCGCCTGGGCCATGGGCGGGGTGCACGACCGGGCCTGGAAAGAACGGCCTGTTTTCGGGAAAATCCGCTACATGAGCCACGACGGCGCCCGCCGAAAAATGGACATGGACGGCTACATCCGGCAGGTGGAGCAGGGCACCCTGTACAAAGATTTTTAACAAGCCACGGGTTGCGTATATGCGCAGGGGAGCGCAAGGTGGTACCGTGCATAAAAAATTTCTGGTGCAGATGATAAAGATAGGGAGGCCGCATTTTCTGGCAGGCGGTTTTTTCCTGTTCACCATCGGCGTCATGCTGGCCGTGCTGGCGGGAGCGTCATTCATCCCCAGTCGTTTTCTGTTCGGCTATGCAGTGATGGGAACGGCCCATCTCTCTCTTTCCTACAGCAACAACTATTTCGACCTGGCCGCCGACCGCCAGGGACGCCCCACCATGTTCTCCGGGGGAACCAAGCTGCTCATCCGGCATCCGGAGCTGCGAACAGCCACCCGCAGGTTTGCCCTGACCCTCATCGCCGCCTCCCTGGCCCTGGCGGTGGCCTTCGCCCTGGTGTACCGCTACTCTCCCCTGTTTGTGGTATTTGTGGCCGGGGGAAATGCCCTAGGATGGTACTACACGGCGCCTCCCGTCCGCCTGGCCTACCGGGGGTGGGGGGAAGTGGCCACCATGTTCACCTACGGTTTTTTGATGCCCGGCATCGGTTTCCTCACTCTGTCCCCGCAGTTGGGGCCGCTGTTTTTCCTGTTTTCCCTGCCCCTGCTACTGTACGGGCTGCACTTCATCCTAACCGTGGAGCTTCCGGACATGGAGGGCGACCGGCGGGCAGGCAAAAAAACGTTTGTCGTTCGGCATGGCCGACGGGCCGGGATGGGGATGAGCGCCGGGTCGCTGGCCCTGGGAACCGCCTATTTTGCCCTGACCCCTCACGTGGTATCCCTTTCGGAATCCATCGACCTGGGGGTCATTGCCCTTCTCTCCCTGGTACCACTGGTGATGACCCTGGCCGTGTTGGTGACCATGTGGCGAACCGCCGTGGCTCCCCACAGACTCTCCTATGCCAGCATGTCGGGGCTGATTGCCTTTCTTCTGCTGCTCAACCTGTATCTGCTCCTGTCGCTGTAGCTACCGGGGGTCGAACCGCCAGCAGACGCACCGCTCCCCCATAAAATTCATAACGGGTCAGCACGTGCCATCGTCGGCGGGATAAAAGATAAGCAAGTCCTCCTCTGCGCATATAGGCGTAGTAATTCCGGCGGTGAGGGGTCACGGCCAGACTCTCGATGACGTGAATAATGCACCGGGGCAGCCATCCCCGCCACGTGGTGCTCGACCCGTAGTCAGCCAGCACGATAACCCCGCCCCCAACCAGACGGGCTGCCTCGTCCAACAATCGCTCCTGCTCGACCAGCGGGTTGGGATGCAACACCAGCGAAAGAACCGCCCCGTCAAAGGACCCCGTCTCCAGCCCGGTATCGGTGGCATCGGCCTGCACATAGGCCACGCCGGGAGGGCTGCGGACGCCGGCAAAGGCAACCATCAGCGGCGAAATATCTACACCCGTGGCCTCCATGCCGTGGGCGTGCAGAAGGCGGCACAGGGCACCGGTGCCGCATCCCATATCAACCACGCTGCGGCATCCCTGGGCCCGGATCACGGACACCGTCCGCCCGTACACCGGCTGCAACAGCCTCCCGAAAAGACGGTCATACCAGTTGGCACAGCGCCCGGCCAGCGGCTCGTCCATAGGGTACTATCTGCAGGAATAAAAAACAATGCTCCCTGGAAATTTAGAAAAACATATATAAAAACGGAGGTTGACCATACAGGAACCCACAGGAGGTAACAAGATGGATGCATCAGAAGAAACCAAGTTTAGAAAACTCCGCCGGTTCAACGGCATCATGGGAGTCTTCCACCTCATACAATCCGGATTGATGTTCGCCTTGAGCAACGATAACACATGGCGGATTACCTACGCATATCCAAAATTCGTTGAAGGAGAGGGGCTGGTGTCCCAAAGCTCTGAACTGGGAACCATCCAACTGGCGCCGCTAGTGGCACTCTTTCTCCTCATCTCCGCTATCGCACACTTTGCTCTGGCCACCGTGGGCTACAGATGGTACGTGAGCAAACTCAAAAAACATATGAATCCCGCGCGATGGTACGAGTACTCCGTCAGCGCCTCCCTGATGATTGTCATCATCGCCATGCTCACCCAAATCGAGGACCTGGGGACATTACTGGCCCTGTTCACGTTGACCGCCGTAATGAACCTGTGCGGCCTCTTGATGGAGCTGCACAACCAGACCACGGAGCACACCAACTGGACGTCCTACATCATTGGCTGCATTGCGGGCATCGTCCCCTGGATTGTCATCGCCATATCGCTGGTGGGTGCCAACCTGCAATCAGGGGGGCAGATACCCGATTTTGTCATCGCCATCTACGTCTCCATCGCCATTTTCTTCAACCTGTTTGCCATCAACATG
>DSCA01000145.1 GCA_011049295.1 Thermoplasmatales archaeon | reverse complement strand
GTGCGGCCCTCCTCCAGGCTCAAAAAGGATGTGTAGCCCGGCCGGTAGAGGATGTTTTCGGAGTGGGCCACGTAGGGGGAGTCGGTAATCTGCAGGCAGGGGATGGTGAAGGGCGACGCCGCCGGCCCCAGGGTGTAGAAGCACACGTACATCTCGTGCCCCTCCATGATGCCCTCCAGCAGGCCCTCCATCTCCGCCAGCCCCTGGTCCCGGTCCCGGGTGGCAATGTGGGGGCCCAGGTCCTGGTCCGGGGTCACCAGGATGCGGGTGTGCTGGCGGTCCCTGGCCTGGTCGCAGTAGTGGTCGAAGTGGGCCGTGTGTCCCTCCCGGGCCAGCCTCATTTCCTCCCCGGCCTCCAGGGCCCGGCGGCGGATGTAGTCCCGGGCCTCCGCCGAGCCGTCAGAGACATATACCGAGCGGGGGCGGCAGCGGGCGATGCAGCGGGCCACGTACTCCTGCACCCCGGGATGGGGTATGTCCCACAGCAGGGCACGGTGGGACGGCAACAGGTGCATGGCCAAAACCTCCTGAGCGTGGCCGCCGGCGGACACTGACAGTTCCCCCGTCAGTAATGGGGAAGGCGCTATATAAAAGGACGGGACACCGGTGGAAACGTTAAAATAATCTCCCTCCATGCCCCCCTATGGCTGCGGTGAACGTGCAGAACCTGGTCAAGGACTATCGCACGGTGCGGGCGGTGGACGGGGTCTCCTTCCACGTGGAGGAGGGAGAAATCTTCGGCCTCATCGGGCCCAACGGGGCGGGGAAGACCACCCTGCTGCGCATCATCTCCACCCTGCTCCGGATAACGGCGGGACAGGTGACGGTGTTCGGCCACGACGTGGCAGAGGAGGCCCACCGGGTGCGCCGGGTCATCAGCTACCTGCCCGAGGACGCCGGGGCCTACCGGAACCTCACCGGGCGCTCCTACCTGAAGTTCATGGCCCGCTTTTTTGACGGCTCCGGGGACATGGTGGAGCAGGGGCTGGCCATCGCCGACCTGGGGGAGCGCATCGACGACAAGGTGGAGCAGTACAGCAAGGGCATGACCCGCCGCCTGCTGGTGGCCCGGGCCCTGATGGTGGAGCCCCGCCTGGCCATCCTGGACGAGCCCACCTCGGGGCTGGACGTGATCAACGCCCGGGAGATCCGGGACATCGTCAAAAAAACCGTCCGGCAGGGAACCACGGTGCTCCTGTCCTCCCACAACATGCTGGAGGTGGAGCACCTCTGCCAGCGCATCGCCCTCATCAATGAGGGGATCATCGTGGAGAGCGGCAGCCCCCCGGCCCTCAAGGAAAAATACGAGGTGGAGACCATAGAGGACGTGTTCACGGAGGTGGTACAGTGAACCACTTTGCCAACCTGGTGCGCAAGGAGGTGCGGGAGCTGCTCACCCCGGCCACCCTGGTCCCCATCCTGGTGATGGCCCTGATTTTCGGGGGCATGGGCAACGTGATCGGGGGAGCCACGGAGGAGGCCGAAAAGCAGCCCACCATCGGGCTGGTCAACCACGACAGCGGAGAGCTGGGCCAGCTGGCGGTGCAGGTGATGGCCGCCCAGGCGGACATCGTGTACAACCAGACGGGGGAGCCGGTGGCGGCGGGCATCGCCGCGGTGAAGGCGGAGGGGGGAGCGGCCCTGCTGGTGATTCCGGCCAACTTCAGCAGCAACATCATGAGCAACGTCTCCGGTCGCATCTCCATCTACTGGATCATGGAGGGGGCCGGCCTCATGGATTCCATCTCCTCGGGAGCCGTCCAGAGCATAGTCCAGAGCGTGGAGTATGCCATATCCCACCGGGTCATCGAGCAGGGAGATGTCAATGCCTCCTTCGCCCTCTCCCCCCTGGCCACCCACCAGACCACCTATTTCAAAGGGAGGGAGATGGCGGGCATCAGCCCCGGGGACATCGGCGCCGTGCTCGCCCAGCAGTCCACCGTGGTTCCCATCATCATGATGATCATCGTGATCATGGCCGGAGGCATGGTCATCTCCTCCATGGGCATGGAAAAGGAAAACAAGACGCTGGAAACGTTGCTCACCCTGCCCGTCAGGCGGGGCTCCATCGTGGCCGGAAAAATCGCCGGGGCGGCCCTGGTGGGCCTGGTGATGGCCGTCATCTACATGCTGGGGTTCCGCTACTATTTCTCCTCCTTCCAGGTGAGCGGGGAGGTGGACCTGGCCGCCTACGGGCTGACCCTGACCACCCGGGAATACCTGCTGATCGGTGTCTCCCTGTTCCTGGCCCTGACCGCCGCCCTGTCCCTCTGCATGGTGCTGGGCACCTTTGCCAAGAGCTACAAGAGCGCCCAGACCCTGACCGTGCCCATTTCGGTGCTGGCCCTGATTCCCATGTTCCTGATCATGTTCCGGGACTTTGCCACCCTGTCCCGCCCCCTGCAGGCGGTGCTGTTCGCCATTCCCTTCTCCCATCCCATGATGGCCATGCGGGCCCTGCTGTTCGACGACTACGGGCTGGTGCTGGCGGGCATAGCCTATGTGGCCCTGTTCGCCCTGGCCATGATGGCCCTGGCGGTGTGGATTTTCCGGACCGACCGCCTGCTCACCGGGAGCCTGCGCTGGCCCCGCAGGGGCTAGCCTTTTATGGCCGCCGGGGTTCAGGAAACGTGGACAGCGAATGGGAGGTCATCGCCCGGCAGTTCGACCGCACCCGGCAGCGTCCCTGGCCGGAGGTACTGGAGTTCATAGACAAAGGCGGGGAGCGGGGGCTGGCGGTGGCCTGCGGCAACGGGCGCCACCTCATCCCCC
>DSCA01000055.1 GCA_011049295.1 Thermoplasmatales archaeon | reverse complement strand
TATCTCTCTGATGTTGCACAGTGGTTACAGCCTTATTGGCTGGGCTAATCTGGAAACCGCGTGGGCGTCGCGTCTGGCTGGTAACATTTCTGGGTGTACCAAGGTTGCTCTGTGGAATGCTACCGTGCAGGGCTGGGACCCCGAGTATATTGTGGGTCTGCCCGGGTGGGACCTGGATATCGTCCACGGACGGGCTATGTTTGTGTTCCGGCCGGAGTCGGCCCCGGTGAGCTGGGACGGCGGCCGGGGCATGCTGGTGCTGCCCCCTCCCTAACCCTCCTCCCTCCTCTTTTTATGGAAGAAGATTTATAGGTAATGGGTATTGTACCGTAGTATGGTGTTGATGATGCATGGATGTCGAAAGCGCTCGCTGGCATTTGCTCTGGCCTTGATATCTGTTGCTGTTGCCATGGCTCCCTCTGCGGCTGTGGCCAGTACCGACCCGCTCCCCATCTATGGAAAAGTAGTTTTCCAGGGGAGGGGGATTGCCGGGGTTACGGTGGAGATTGTCAACCAGCGAACCGGAGATACTCTCAGCGAGGTTACCGACGACAACGGCGTGTACGTGATAACCTTTGGAGGTCCCACCCATCCCTGGGACATCGGGGACCAGTTTCTCATTCGCCTGAGCGGCTCCTGTCTCTCCGGGCAGAGGACCATCACGGTCACTGCCAGCGAGCCGCAACCGGTTGAGGACATCGTTGCCCAGCGCTCCTTTTCTGCGGCCTTTGATTTTTCGCCGGCAAACCCGGTTGCCGGGGAAAACATTTCCTTTGCCGATGCCTCCACGGGCTCCATAACCTCCCATGCCTGGGACTTTGGGGATGGAAACTCCAGCACGGCTGCCAACCCCGTCCATGCTTACCAGCAGCCGGGCAACTACACGGTCACCCTCACCGTCTCCTGCCAGTCTTTCAGCAGCAGCGCCACCGCCACCGTTCAGGTCGCCCATGCCGGCTCCAACGACACGCACGACGGAGACGAAGATGAGGATGACAGAGGCCTACCTGCCTTCGCCGGGCTTTCCTGCCTGGTTGCCCTGGGACTCGCTCTCGTAATGTTTAAAAGAAGGCATTAGATATGACATGTGCCATGCGCAGAGCTCTCGTCACCCTGCTGGTCTTGTTCGTCCTCGTTTTGTCCCTTGTTCCCGCTAGCAGGGCTCCGGGTACTCCCTACACGGTGCGGATTTACGTGACCCTGGAGGGGGCACCTCTGAGCGGGGCCACGGTGAACGTGTCCCTCCCCAAATACGGCGTGTCAGATACGGCAGCAGAGATTGACCCCGGGGTCTACGACGTCAATCTGGGTAATCGTCCCTACAGCAATGTATCCTGGTGGCACGGGGACACGGTGCGTGTGGATGTGTATTACGGTACCTATTACGAATGGGCAACCCAGAAGATAGACATCTCTGAGGGCTATAACCTGTTCACGTTTGACCTGGAGGAGGAGCAGTACCCGCCCCATGCGCCCGCCCATCCGTCGCCCTCCCATCAGGCCACCGGCATGTCCCGGGACGTTGCCCTCAGCGTGGAGGTGTTCGACCCCAATGGCGATGACCTCACCGTCCGTTTCTACAACGCCTCCGGCCATACCCTGATGGGCACCGTTGCCGATGTCTCCTCGGGCTCCACGGCCAGCGTATCCTGGAGCGGCCTGGCCTTTAACACCACCTATAGCTGGTATGCGGTGGCCGACGACGGTCTGTTCACCACCCAGTCGGACACCTGGGAGTTTACTACCCGGGAGCCACGCATCTACACCCTCACCATCTCTGTTGACCCCAGCGATGGAGGCACGGTGACCCTGGACCCGGACAGGGACTACTACTACGAGGAAGAAAAGGTAACCATGGAGGCCCATCCCGCCACGGGCTATGTGTTCGACCGCTGGTCGGGAGACATCGTGGGGACCAATGCCTGCAAGAACATCACCGTGTATGGCAACAAAACCGTCACTGCCCGGTTCAAGCCCGTCCAGTACACCCTCAACGTGACCGTCGACCCGCCGGAGGGCGGCACCGTCGCCTGTGACCCCCCCACCGGGCCCTACGACGCCGGTGCCAACGTCACCCTGACTGCGGTTCCCGCCGAGGGCTATGTGTTCGACCGCTGGCAGGGCGACGCCGCGGGAAACGCCAATCCCCTCAACGTGACCATGGATGCCAACCGCAGTATTAGCGCCCACTTCGCGGTGAACGTTCCCCCATCCATCGCCATCCTTTTTCCCCCCAACAACAGCACCGTCTCTGGCGCCATCGCCGTTGAAGGCACGGCCAGCGACGACAATGGCAACCACACCCTTCACCGGGTGGAGATAAAAATCGACGACGGCGACTGGCAGGCCGCCACGGGCACATCTGCCTGGCATTTCTTCTGGAACACCACCGGCGTGAGCGACGGCCCTCATGTCATCCATGCGAGGGCCTACGACGGCCATGTCTACACCGAAAACAGCACCACAGTGGAGGTCTGCAACCAGGTGCCCGTCACCCGGCACCGGGTTCGCTGGGCCCCTCATCCCTGGATACCGCGCAACCCGGACCCGGGCAACGTCAGCGTCATCACCCAGGACGATGCGGTGAACTTCACCGTTTCCTCCCCCCGTCGGGACACCGTTTCCACCTACTACCGCTGGTCCTGGTGGAACGAGAGCAGCGGCCTGTATGAGTTCTGGCCCACCTCTGACACCCCGGGCGCTGTCAACGGCAGCGAGATAACGGTGTCCAGCCATTCCAGCCAGATTCAGTACAACGGCGACAGCCCCTTCTGGGAGGG
>DSCA01000082.1 GCA_011049295.1 Thermoplasmatales archaeon | reverse complement strand
CCTTAATATATTTTTTTAATATACTGTATACCGGTGGCCTGCCGGACGATGCCCGCCCCACCACTTTCGCTATTGAAAAAACAAATACTAATTATATAAAATATCTACAATGTATATCCAAAGTTTAGCTTTCTCTGCTTTTTGCCAGATGCTGGGCCACGGCATGGATAATGTCCGTTTTGCTCTGCTCCGTTTCCACCAGAATCCGCCCCTCCCTCTGCCACCAGCGCCCGGGGTAGGCCGCCTTTTCCTGCTTTTCCGCCTCCAGGCCGGCTTTGCGGGCGGCTCGCAGCACCTCGTCCGTCCGGGGGTTGGGAACCGCCTGCTCTCTGGCTACCCGGCGTCCCTGCTTCCGGGTGGCCCGGCGGTCAAAATACACCGGCCACAGCACGTAGCGCTGCTCTTCACGCATTGTCCTTCAGCAACACGGCGTTGATGCAACCGTCCTGGCCCGGACGCGAGGTAATCTTGGCCTTGCCCATCTCGGTGTCGATGATGGCCCCCTTGGTGAGAATGTTCCGCCGCACGTAGTGGGGATTGGCCGGGTTATCCAGCACGTCCCGGATCTCCACCTGCTTGGTTTGCTGGGTGGCGGGGTCGGTGACGTTGACCCGGTTGGTGGATAGCACCTTCATCTGCTGGTGGCCTCCCTGTATGCGGACCTTTTTGTGCCGCTGCTCGCCAATCATGGGGAGGTGCGGCTCTCGGCCCAGCTCGGAGCGTCGCTTCTTGCGGGCCATCTTGAGCCTGCCGCCGGTTGCCTTTCGTCGGGATTTACCTTGCCATTTCATGTTAATCCTCCAGTTTTTCCCATTTTTCGTCCACTTCCTGCTGAATCCTCTGGATGTCCTCGTCCGTGAGGTGCCCAAATCTGCGCTGCTTTTTTAAGTATTCCGCCACCGGTTTTCTTTTTTTCGGTTTGTAGGTCACCTTGAGGTTGCAGATGTCGCCGTCCACCGCCTCCCAGAGCACAAACACCCCCGTTTCCACCGCCAGCCGGGACAGCTCCACCGAGTCGTCACTCCCGTGCCGCCACCCCGTGGGACAGGGGGTAAACACGTGCAGGAAGGCGGGCCCCTCGGTGTCCAGCGCCTTGCGCACCTTGCACCGCAGATCCTTGATGTAGGCCACGGTGGCCGTGGCCGCGTAGGGTATGTCGTGGGCGGCGCAGATGGCCGCGAGGGGCTTTTTGGGCTGTGATTCGCCCTTGCTGCAGGAGCCCGGGGGGGAGGTGGTGGTGCTGGCCCCCCACGGGGTGGAGCTGCAGCGCTGAATGCCCGTGTTCATGTAGGCCTCGTTGTCCAGGCACACGTAGGTGACGTCGTGTCCCCGCTCCAGCATGCCGGACAGGGCCTGAAATCCTATGTCGAAGGTGCCGCCGTCCCCGGCGAAGGCCATCACGTTCACCCCTTCCTTGCGACCCAGCTCCCGCAGGGCCACCTCCACCCCCGCCGCCACGCTGGCCGCATTTTCAAAGGCGGCGTGGATGACCGGAATCTCCCAGGCCGTCTGGGGATAGGCAGTGGACACCACCTCCAGGCACCCGGTGGCGATGGCGGCGATGGTGTGGGGTCCCGCCTCCTTGAGAATGTTGCGGACCGCGATGCCCTCGGCGCAGCCGGCGCACATGCGGTGGCCGGGGGCAAACAGCTCCCGCTCCTCGCCCTGCCTGCTCATGGCAACACCTCCCGGTTCAGGTTGACCCATTCCACCGGCTGGTCCACCCGTCCCGCCTCCACCGCCTGCTTGGTCCGGTGGTACATGTCCTTGATGTTTTCCTTGAAAATCTCGCGGCCGCCCAGGCCGGTGATAAAGTTCTTTATGAGGGGCCGCTGCCGCTCGTTGACAAAGGTGCCTGCAGCCTCTGCGAACACCGCTCCCCCGAAGCCGGGGGAGATGTTGCGGTCCACCACGGCCAGGCCCGGGACGTGGCCGGCGATTTCTTTCAGCTGGTCGCCGGGGAAGGGACGGAACACGGTGAGCTTGGCCAGCCCGGCCTTCTCTCCCTGCTCCCGCAGCTCGTCCACCGCCGCCCGGGCGGTTCCGGTCATGGAGCCCATGGTCAGCAAAACGACGTCTGCATCCTCGCATCTGTAGGGGGTAATCCGGCTGTAGCGGCGACCGAAGCGCCGCTCGAAGTCGTCAAACACCTGGTCAATCACCGCCGGGCTGTCTTCCAGGGCCCGGGTCTGCATGTACTTGAACTCCTGATAGACCTCCGGCGTCCCGAAGGAGCCAAAGGTGGCCGGATGGGCGGGGTCCAGCACCCCGTGCTTGGGCGTGTACGGGGGCAGGAAGTCGTCCACGTCCTCCTGGGCGGGAACCTGCACGCCCTCCATGGTGTGGGTGAGCACGAAGGCGTCGATGCCCACCATGGCCGGCAGCAGCACCCTCTCGTCTTCGGCGATGCGGAAGGCCATAATCATCAGGTCCAGACCCTCCTGGTTTCTCTCGGCAAAAAACTGCAGCCAGCCGCAGTCCCTCGAGGCCATGGTGTCCTGATGGTCGGCCCAGATGTTGATGGGCGCCGACAGGGCCCGGTTGCCCACGGCCATCACGATGGGCAGACGCATGCCGGCGGCGATGAACAGCATCTCGTGCATCAGGGCAATGCCCTGGGAGGCGGAGGCAGTGCACACCCGGGCGCCGGTGGCCGAGGCGCCAATGCAGGCGCTCATGGCGGAATGCTCGCTTTCCACCCGAATCATGCTGGCCTTCAGCTCTCCGTCGGCAATGTACTCCGACATTTTTTCGGGAAACAGGGTGGAGGGGGTTATGGG
>DSCA01000062.1 GCA_011049295.1 Thermoplasmatales archaeon | reverse complement strand
GAGATTACTGAGGGAATTGTAAAAAGAATAGGAAACGGAGCAATGGTACTGTCTTCTAAAAAACATATTGGAAAAAAGGTATATGTGTTAGTGAGAAAATAAGCTAATCATGCCACACAGCACGTATATCGCAAGGTTAATAAATTACGGGGCACTACCCATGTACATGCGACCACAGGCCGGAATAGGTATGGCCATAGCCCTTATGGTGCTCATACTTGTTCCGCTGTCCGGATGCATCGGCCCGCAGGAGGTGGCACAGCGACTGCTGCAGAGGCTGGAGGCCGAAAAAAGATATGAATGGAGGGAACTGCTGTCCGACGTGCAATCCTTCCGCTTCTTGGACATCGTGAATACAAATGCGGCCAAGATAGAGCGGTATCCGCCCCTCACCGTCAAGGAGGGAACCCGGTACCTCCACCTCCATTTTAACGTATCCTTCTCCAACCTCGTGAACCCCGAATGGAGGTACGTCACCACCGGCTATGTCAACATCACCATCGTGGACCCGGCGGGCGTCAACAGGTCGCGGGATTTCAACGCACTGGGAATGGGAAATGAATACAAGGAGTTTTTTTACTTTATCGACCCCCTGCCGGGGAACTGGAGCATCACGGTGACGGTGCGGGGCATCGGCGAGTACACCATATTCGCTCAGGTGTACGAGCCAGTGTAAGGCCGGCGTAGCTTAGCGGTAGAGTGTCTGATTCGTAATCAGAAGGTCGAGGGTTCAAATCCCTCCGCCGGCTCCTTATTTTTGTTCATATCATTCGTTTATCGGCAAAGGGCATGTCCATGTCCAGGGCACGGGGCACATCTGGCGGCATGCCTCAAAAGAAACGCTTTTAAGAGCGAAAAGGTTGTAGACGGGGAGTGCAGAACATGACCAACCGGGCGTATGCGGCGATTCTGGCCATCGGCCTCATAGCGCTGTCCGGGGCGCTATCCGCAGTCGATGGACAGACGGAGGACGGCCTTCACCTGCGCGAGGCAGAGCTCTCGCACCGGGAGCGTCTCGACCCGGTGGTGTACGAGTTCGAGGCGGTGGCCGATGCCACCATCCGGCATCAGGATCCGGACGGCTCTTTCGGCACCGCTGCCCACCTCCAGGTGAGCCCGGAGGTCTACACCTATCCGCAGCGGACCCTGGGCATCAACGCTCTGCTGCGGTTTGACGTGTCGGATATACCCGGCGATGCCGTGGTCCAGTCGGCCCGACTAATGATGTACTACTACAGATACGAGTATGCTAACCCCGCGTACAGAGCGGTGGCCGTGTTTTCCCTCCTGGAGGACTGGGACGAAGAAACGGTATCATGGGCCACGCGGCCCTCCCACAGTCCACAGTCCACCTCCTCCGCCTCCATGCCCAACACCACCCAGCAGTGGCTGGAATGGCAGGTCACCGCCGACGTGCAACACCACGTGGCGCATCCCTCCGACAACCACGGCTGGCTGGTGGGAGACAGCGGCCTGTACCACATCAACATCTATTCCCCGGTCTCTTTTTTCAGGTCCCGGGAGGCGCAGGAAAATGGGCCCCGCCTGGTGGTGGAGGTGGCAAATGACCCCCCGGATGCCCCCACCATATCCGGCCCCGCCCGGGGAAAAGCCGGGATGCCCTATTCATATACCATTGCCGCCACCGACCCCGACGGAAACCGCCTCTACTACCGGGTGCAGTGGGGCGGTGACGGCGATTCCTCCGGATGGCTGGGGCCCTACCCCTCGGGGGAGGCAATCACCCTGGAGCACGCCTGGGACACCCGGGGGACCTACACCATATCCGCCCAGGCCAGGGACGCCCATGGCGCGGAGAGCGACTGGGGAACCCTGGAGGTGAGCATGCCGCTGACCCGGTGCACGCTGCTCGGCTCCATCCTGAAGTGGCTAGCCGACGCTCTGCTCCTCTTCCCCGGTGAAGCGGCCGGGCTCTAGACCCTCCACGGGAGCCATCGTTTACCAGGTGGCCACCAGGGCCATGCCGTAGTATTCGGCGTATCCTATCCTGCAGAACCAGTTGTAGGACACGTATCCAACGAAGCCTATGAAAAGCGCCCGGTGGACGCCGGTCAGCTCAATGGGCTCCCCCGGCGCCAGCAGGGGCTCGATGACCGTATGCCCGTCGCTGGACCAGTACCGAGGGCGGAGAACGGCTCCCACGGTGTTGTTCTGGATGTCCAGGAGGCCTATTATCTCCAAGAGTGCATGGGCATAGTTTTCCAGGCCCACGGACTGCAAAAACCACACCGCCTGATTGACCACGAAATCCAGAAGCCAAGGCCTGACCTCTATCTTGAGGTGGACCCCCCTGCCGGTGGAATTCACCATGCAGACCGTGGCGTTGCCCCCCATGGTGGTGAGGGAGTCTGTCAGCATCCCTGCCAGGTTCTGGAGCTCCGTGTCGCCCTCAAAAAGACGCCGGCAGAGGTATCCGCCGCCTCTGTCCCCCGGAGCCGGCACCACCGCCTCGCTCACTCCCTGCGGAGAGATGCGGTAAACGGTCCTCTCGCCCTCAGGGGCGTCCTCCGGTTCCGCCACCTCTGGCTCCGCCAGTCCGGCGTTTACGGGGAGTACCAGCAGGCCAATCAGCAAAACAGGTATCCATTCTTTCCTCACGGTCATGTTTTCGCCTCCCTAACCCTTTATCTGGCGATACGTATATTACTTTTTTGGGTATTGTCCTTGGTGACGTGCTCCCCGCCATGAATGGCGGGGCTTCCTATGAGGCGGAGGGCTGGCGGAAGGAAGTCAATGTGGTCTGATGGACATGGTGGTTTTTCACGTAGTTAATGGT
>DSCA01000073.1 GCA_011049295.1 Thermoplasmatales archaeon | reverse complement strand
TTTAGTGATTCCCTCCAAAAATGCTCTCTATCTGTTATCTTTGGTTTTATACCAATAAAAACAAAAGTGTTTACAGGATACAAATCGCCTCTGCATGGTAAAAAAATTTTTTAAAATTTTTTTTGAAAAATGTCAGACCTTCCTTATCCTGAACTCACCGGTTCCAATCGGCTCAAACTCTAAATAGTCGCCTTCCTTTATGTCATGGAGTTGAGCGATTTGAGACGGAATCGTTACGGCCAGGCTTTCGCCCGTCTGTCTGACTTTGCGTTTGATTCCCATGGTTATACACCTACTCATGTAAGTATATATTTTAATAAAAATATTGCCCTTCTTTATATTCAAAAGGCGGTGTGGAATTGAACCGTAAAGATGAGTCCCTCCCGCGGCATTTTTAGAGGATGGCCATGAGCAATCGAGGCGTGGTAGCACTGTTGTCCTTTGCCGATTCGTTCACCGTGCTGAACGGCATGCTGGGTATTTTTGCCATTTTTTTGCTGCTCTCCGGCCACCTGCGGTGGGCCTTCTC
This sequence comes from Thermoplasmatales archaeon, assembly GCA_011049295.1. Lineage (GTDB taxonomy): Archaea > Thermoplasmatota > E2 > UBA202 > DSCA01 > DSCA01. The sequence continues at coordinate 2,284 of DSCA01000073.1, read as the reverse complement.
GTTCATCCTGCTGGCGGTGCTGGCCGACGGACTGGACGGGACGGTCGCCCGCAGATACGGCAGCTCGGTGGGCCTGTACATGGACGAGTTTGCGGATACCATCTCGTTCTGCGTCGCTCCGGCGGTCATGGTGTTTGTCGCCTACGATGCATCCTTCTCTGTCTCCCTGCATAACGTGGCCCTCCTCTTTGCCGGCGGGCTGTTCGTGCTGTGTGGAATGCTGCACCTGGTGCGCTATCACCTGGGCGAGGAGCCCTACTTCGTGGGGATTACCACCCCGGCGGCGGCCCTGACCGTGGTGGCCATCTCCATTCTGGGCCTGCCCTGGTGGATGGCGGTGGGGGCCATGGTGGCTCACGCCGTGCTGCTGGTGTCTCCCCTGCCCTATCCCCGCCTGGAGGGATGGCTGGCCGCTCCCGCGGTGGCCGTCATCGTGGTGGCGGCGGCCCTGGCCCACCATGAGGAGGTCGTATACCTCCTGCTGGCGGGCAGCCTAGCGTATGCGGTGCTGGGCCCGCCCTACGTGCATTTTCGGGGGCTACAGGAATGCAGCGGGTGACCGCCATCTTTATATCGGGCTGCGGGATAGACATAGGGTAGTATCATGGGAGGCTGTCCCCGTTGCGGTGAATACAATCCTCACCGCGCCAATTACTGTATGTTTTGCGGGCAAAACCTGCGGGAGCGGAGTATAAAGATAGCCGATGGCACGCTGAGGCACCTGGTGCGCCAGAAAAACGAGATGCTGTACAGACTGGTGGCCTCCCTGGTGGTGGCCGGTTTTCTGCTCTATCTGCTCTCCGTGGCCTATGTTACCGGTTACTATGCCGACTACTTTGGCCGGGGCGTGGTGGTGGTCTTGGTCATTCTGCTGGCGGCTGCCGCCGTGGCCGTCGCCTACTACTATCCCCGCTTTAAAAAGGTGGTCAGATACCTGCGGCAGGAGATGAAACGGGGCCCGGATGAATAGGTGCAGATTCTGCGGACCCCCCGGTATCAGGTCGTGCTTTTCCATAGACATATGCCGTTGAAAACCCTAAATGTTCACGGGGCTCTATTTATAAAACAATGTTTTTAAAGCGGCATTGCATTCATGGTGAGAATGGGCATCACTCCGAAAATCGGCATCACCGGTGTTCCCAGAGTGGGGAAGACCGAGGGACTGCTGCGCGTCATCCAGCGACTGGAAAACGAGTTCACCTTCGGCGGCATGATCACCGAAAGCATCGACGAGAAGGGGGAGCGGGTGGGCTTCAAGGTCATGGACTGGCGCACCAAAAAGGAGGGAGTTTTCGCCCATGTGAGCCTGGACACCGTGTACCGGGTGGGCAAGTACCGCATCGACCTCAAGGTGCTGGAGAAGATAGGCATCCCGGCCATCGAGGACGCCCTGGCCAGCGAGGACGTGGACATCGTCATCATCGACGAGGTGGGCAAGATGGAGCTGGAAAGCAAAAAATTCCGGGAGGTGGTACGCCGAGCCCTGGACGCGGACAAGCCCCTGCTGCTCACCCTGCACAAAAAATCGCGGGACTCCCTGCTCCAGGATATACGGAACATGGACGACGTCCGCATTCTGGAAATCACCCCCGTCAACCGTAACATTTTACCCTACAAAATAGACCGCATCCTCAAAGAAGGACTGCAATGACGGTGCGGGAGGGTCCCACGAAGCTGATGGTGGACTCCACGGGCCGGAGGGGCCCGGGTCGCCGGGGAGCGGCCTTTTACAACCCGGCCATGGCCCCCGACCGGGACCTGTGTGTGCTGTTCGGGCGCTATGCCGCCCGGCAGGGCTGCCGAAATTTTCTGGACGGACTGGCAGCCACCGGAGTCCGTGGCATCCGCCTGGCCCACGAGGTGGACGGCGACATACGGGTGACCCTCTGCGAGGTGAACCCGACCTCCTTCGAGCTCATCGGGAGGCAGGCGGCCCTCAACGGGGTGGAGGTGGAGGCGGTCAACCGGGACGTGCGCGTCCTCCTGCACGGCCGCCGCTTCGACTACGTGGACATCGACCCCTACGGCTCCCCCGTCCCCTATGTACCGGCGGCACTGGCGGGGCTCAAGCGCCACGGCTTTGCCGCCTTCACCGCCACCGACAAGGCCACCCTGTGCGGCGTGCACCCGGAGGCCTGCCGCCGCCGCTACCACGCGGTCAGCCGGCGGGGCCCGGCCATGAAGGAGGTGGGACTGCGCATCCTCACCGGGTACCTGGTACGGGAGGCTGCTGGGCGCGACCTGGGGGCCACCCCGCTCTTTGCCTACTCCTACGACCACTACC